>CAIPGK010000214.1 GCA_903864575.1 uncultured Chloroflexota bacterium | reverse complement strand
AGCCGATTCCGCACGCCGTGGCCTGCGACGTTGTGAAGTATCCGTGCTGGGCCGACGCAACCTCGAACAAGCGGCGATGATCGGGCTGCGGTGCAATCGTGTCATGCATACCTTGCATGATACGCAAGGATCGCATGACATATCCACCTTGAGCCTCAGCCAGCCAGTTCCTCCACCAACGCCCGCGTTCCGGGCGGGTCCTCGAAGCACATGACGGCGACGACGTCGCCGGGGTTCATGCGATCGATGGCCCAGCGGACGGCGTCGGCCTCGGTTTCGATGATGGTGAGCGGGTCCTTGCCGCCTTCGCGGATGCCCTCGATGAAGAGCTGGTTGATGGGGGCGTTGGATTCCCGGCCGCGGAGGTAGCGCTGGGTTTCCTTGATGAGGACCTCGTCGGCCTTTTGGGCGGCGATCCGGCCGAGGGAGCGGATGATTTCGTCGGTGCGGTCGCCCGCGGAGCCGACGATGCCGGTCAGCTTGCCGCCGGGCTGGACGAAGGAGCGGGCGAGGTCCCACATGTGGGAGACCCCGGCCTCGTTGTGGGCGTAATCGACGAGGACCGTGCCGTTGCGGACGCGGTAGAGGTCGTTGCGGCCGGGGTTGTGGGCGGGGTCGCTGCCGAAATCGCGGAGACCGGCGGCGATCTGCTGCGGGGAGAGGCCGAGGGCGCGGAGGGCCGCGGCGGCGGCGAGGGCGTTCTCGACCATGTGCAGGGCGCGGCCGCCGAAGGTGACGGGAACCTCGGCGATGGGAACGATCCGCTCGCGATGCTCCCCGCGGGCTTCGACGATCCAGCCGTCCGCGGCGAGCATGGCCCGGCCGCCGTCGGCGAGGTCGGCGCGGACGTGGGGATTTTCCGGGTCGCGGGTGAACCAGAAACGGCCGGCATGGGTGACGCTGGCTGCGCCGCGCACGAGGGGGTCGTCGGCGTTGAGGACGGCCCACCCCTCGGGGCGGGTGACGCGGAGGACGACGCTCTTGGCCTTCGCGAGGCCCTCGACCGAATGGATGCCGTGCAGGCCGAGGTGATCGGCGGTGATGTTGGTCATGATGGAGACGTCGGTGGACTGGCAGGCGAGACCGCGCAGGAGGATGCCGCCGCGCGCAGTTTCGAGGAGGGCGATGTCCACGCCGGGATCGGCGAGCACGCGGCGGGCGCCGGAGGGGCCGGAGTAGTCGCCCTCGAGGACCATCTCGCCGTCGATGAAGACGCCCGCGGTGGTGGACCAGCCGGGGTGGCGGCCAGCCAGCTGGAGGGTGTGGGCGATGATGCGGGTGGTGGTGGTCTTGCCGTTGGTGCCGGTGATGCCGACGGCGGGGATGTGGCGGGCGGCGTCGGCAATGAGCAGGGGGCGGTCGTCGGGGTCGTTTTCGGAGCGGGCAAGGAGGGCGGGGAGGCGGGCGGCCTCGGCGTGGGGGTCGGGGCATGCGCCGAGGGCGGTGTCGGCGAGGAGCGTGGCGGCGGCGCGGGCGAAGCGGCGGCGGGACCAGGCGAAGGCGAGGCTGTGCTGGCCGGGCGTCTCCATGGGGATCCAGTGGGTCTCGGGGGCGGCCATTCCGGCGCGGGCGTGGAGGGCGGCGAGGGCATCGGCGAGCATTGCGCCGAGGGTTTCGAGGGGAGCGCGGTCCGCTTCGTCGAGGTCGGGATCGGAGACACCGAGGGGTTCCAGGCGGGCCGCGAGGGCGGCGAGGGTATGGCGCGCCAGATCGGCCGGTTCGATGGCGAGTTCGAGTTTGATGGCCGGGGCGTCCATGAAGATGCCGGGGCCGTCGAGGTCGCGCAATTCGACGAGGCGCATGGGGCATCTCCCGGTGGGGCGGCGCGGCGATGTGGGGCGGATTGTACCGGGAGGCGAGGCGACGGTCATTGACTCGGGGTTGGGGATCCCCGAACCGGGAGCGCTTTGCGTGGCTTCGGCGGGTTGACCCGCGGGGTGGCGGACGAGCGGTATGGGCGGCGGCCTCGTTGCAGCGGCGTGGCTGCGGCAGAGGGCGTGGCGTTTCGGGAGGGATGCCGGGGGCTGGCGATGGAGGGCTGGCGGCTGGGCACACGGCTGCGGGGTCCGCGCGTGGCGACGATGGCGGCGGCCGGGATGACGGCGGCCAGCATGGCGGCGGCGAGGCCGCGGCGGGAGAGGCGGGGGGAGGGAGTCGGGCCGGTCATGCGCGCGCTCCGGCGGGCGGGGCGATGCGGCGCCGGAGCAGCAGCACGGCGGCGGCGGCGATCATCGCGAGGGCGGAGCCGATGGTGATGATGAGCCCGGTGCGCAGGCCGGGCGGGTCGTAGCGGAGGATGATGT
>CAIPGK010000213.1 GCA_903864575.1 uncultured Chloroflexota bacterium | reverse complement strand
CTCGGTGCCATAACCAGCGGTGCTACGCGGAACCTCAGCCGCCAGTCGCCCGGCCGCTCCTCGTGGCGACTCCCCTCCGATCAGCCCTCCAATGCCGCCATTCGGGCCTCCACGGAGGCAAGGCGATCCGCAAGTTCCCGCTTGAACGCGGTGTTCTCGGCAGCAAGTTCCTGAATGGCCTCGATCATCGGGCCAATGAACTCGTCGTAGCCCAGCGTCAGCTGCTCGCCGCCGCCGCCATTCTGGCGATAATGCCGCACGGGATGGCCGCGCCCGGGCAGGAGCCGAACGGGACGTGGCCGCGGAGAAGGCGACGACCAAAGGGGTGCAACGCATGTCCACGTCAACCACAACCGCCACGGGGCGGGCGGGCGTCTACGAGTCGCTCGGGCTGACCCGCGTCGTCAACGCCGATGCCCGCCTGACGAAGCTCGGCGGCAGCCTGATGCCGCCCGAGGTCATCGCGGCGATGCTCGACGCTGCATCCGGCTACGTCGACATGTACGCCTTCCAGGAACGCGCCGGCGCGCGCCTCGCGGAACTGACCCGCAACGAAGCAGCCTTCATCAGCGCGGGCGCGGCGGCGGGGCTGGTCATCTCCACCCTGGCCTGCATGGTAGGAACCGATCTCGTGGCGCTCTCCCGGCTGATGGAGCATGGCGAGGCCCGCAAGGACGAGGTCATCATCCACACTGCGCACCGCATTCCCTACGATCCCGCCATCCGGGCCGCCGGCGCGCGGCCGGTGAATGTCGGCAACGCCCTCCAGACGTTCGATTGGGAGCTCGAGGCCGCCATTACCGAGCGCACCGCGATGATTCTCTGGGTGGCCGGCGACCACCTGCGGCGCGGCGCGCTCCCGCTCGAGGAGACGGTGCGGATCGCCCATGCGCGCGGCGTGCCGGTCGTTGTCGACGCCGCGGCGCAGCTGCCGCCGGTTGAGAGCCTGTGGCGCTTCACTCGCGAGCAGGGCGCTGATCTGGCCGTTTTCAGCGGCGGCAAGGACCTGCGCGGACCGCAGGCCAGCGGTCTCGTGGTAGGCCGCGCGGCGCTGATCGACGCCTGCAGGATGCAGGGTTCCCCCAATCAGCGGCTGGCGCGTCCAATGAAGGCAGGCAAGGAGGAGATGGCCGGTCTCCTCGCGGCCGTGGAGCGCTACCTCACGCTGGACCACGCCGCCATCATCGCCGAGAGCGAGCGGGTCATCGCTGGCTGGGTCGCCGCCTTCGATGGCCTGCCGGGCATCACCGCGCGCCGGGATTTCCCGAACGAGGCGGGGCAGCCGACGCCGCGCTGTCTGCTGCTGGTCGATCCCGCCGCCGCGGGCATCGACGCCGCCGGCCTGCGCCGCCGCCTCTTCGCCGGCGATCCACCCGTCGCGGCGGGGGAGGGCAGCGTGCCGAACTCGGTCGCTCTCTCTCCGGACACGCTCGAGGGCGCGGACCCCGCCATCGTCACCCGCGCGATCCTGGCCGCGCTCGGCCGCTGACCGGCGCGGCATCGCCCGGCGGGGCAGGAAAGCGAGGGACCACCATGCGTTTCGCGGTCGGCGGCATCTTCAACGAGACCAATACCTTCGCCGCTCCGGTGACGGACATCTCCGCCTTCACCATTCGGCGCGGCGAGGCCTGTCTCGACCTCGCCGGCGCGAACCACAGCCTCGGCGGGGCCATCGACGCCTGCCGCGAACTCGGCATCGAAGCCGTGCCGACGATCTATGCCGACTCCCTCGCCACCGGCACGACCGCGCGCCCGATTTTCGAGGCGCTGCTGGACGAACTCGCCGAGCGCATCATCTCCGCCGGCCCGCTGGACGGCATCGCGCTCGCCCTCCACGGCGCGATGGTGGCCGAGGGACACCCCGATGCCGACGCCGCCATCGTCCAGCGCGTGCGCGAGGTTGTCGGTTCGGGCGTGCCGATCGCGGTGGCCGTGGATTTTCACGCCAATATCGGCCAACCGATGCTCGACGCGGCCGATATCGTGACCGTCTACGACACCTATCCGCATTGCGACCAGGCCGAGCGGGCGCGGGAGGCCGTCGCGCTGCTGGCCCGCACCGCACGGGGGGAAATCCGCCCGGTCACGGCGCTGGTCAAGCCGCCGATGATGCCAGTGCCGCAGGGCCAGCACACGGAGCAGCCGCCTTTCCGGGATCTCCTCGCACGCGCCCACGAGATCGAAGCCCGCGGCGATGCGCTGATCGTCTCCGTCGCTGGCGGGTTCGCCTACGCCGACGTGCCGGAAGCCGGGCTCAGCGTGCTCGCCACCACCGATGGCGACCCGGCGCTCGCCCACGCCATCGCCAGCGACCTGGCGCGTCAGGCATGGAATGCCCGCGACCGGATGGCGGTCCACAACGTGCCGGTCGCGGATGCCGTCGCCGAGGCCATCGCATTCCCCGGGGGGCCGGTAATGCTGGTGGACGTGGGCGACAACATCGGCGGCGGCACACCGGGAGACGGCACGGCCCTGCTGGCGGAATTGCTGCGCCAGGGTGCGCGCGGGGCCATCATGGTGATTGCCGACCGCGAGGCCGTCGCTCTGGCGGCTCGCGCGGGAGTCGGCGGCTTGCTGGAGGCGACCGTCGGCGGCAAGACCGACCGCTGGCACGGCGACCCCGTGCCGGTGCGCGGCCGGGTCCGCTCCATCGGCGATGGCCGCTGGGTGCACGAGGGCCCCGAGTGGGCCGGGGTGCCAGTGGAGATGGGAACGACCGCGGTGGTCGATGTCGACGGCGTGACCCTGGTGCTGACCGAACGGGCGACCGCCCCCGGCGACCAGCAGCAACTGAAGTCGCTCGGGATCACGCCAACGGAGCAGCGGATCATCGTCGTGAAGGCCGCGGTGCGCTGGCGAGGCGGCTACGGTCCGATCGCGCGGCACGCCATCCATGTCGATACGCCGGGCCTCGGCAGCGCCAACCTCGCGGGCTTCCCCTACCACCATATCCGCCGCCCGATCTGGCCGCTCGATGCGGACGCCGCCTGGCCGCATCCCGCCTGACCGCAACCACGCGGAGAGCCTCGGTCGGCGCAGATCCATCCGGCATGCCATGTCCGCCAGCGGACGCCACAACCCGGCTCCGCGCCATCGACAGGCGCCTCCCCACCGAATGCACACCACCGATCCCGGGCTGACGCGTCGCGCGCGATCGTGACCGGCGGTCCCGTGGATCGCATGTCTCGCCCGGCGCCCCTCGTCAGCCTGTGACCGGTTGGCCCGCCGCCGCATGGCTCGACGCCAACCGATTCGGCGCCAGCGCCAATCCGCCTTATCGCAGGTCAAGCCCGCAGTCACCGCACGATGCGGGCAGGTCACAATGCCCCACAGGGGTATATGACGAGCGGTCGTGTGACGACCTCCGACCATGCTTGCCCAGTGGACACGAATGACGAAGGTCCGGGATTCCCCGAATCAGGACCGATGGGGCCGGGGTGTGACTCGCAGGCTCTTCCCGTGACTGGGGGTCGCCGCTAGCATGGGGATCTGGAGGAGTGTCCAATGCCCCGCGAGTTCAACAGTCTGCGGCGACACCAACGGCACCGCATCTTCGTGCTGAACGATCAGACCGTGCTTCGGCTGCATCCGGCCCTCGCGGTGGAAATCGGGCTGAACGAATCGTTGCTGCTGCTCCAGCTGGAGTACCTGATCTCCATCTCGCGCCACGAGCACGAGGGGCGGATCTGGACGTACCAGTCTCTCAACGACCTCCAGGAGAACTACTTCCCCTTCCTCTCGCGGGCGACCATCGGACGCACGCTGAAGTCGCTGGAGGAAAAGCGGCTCATCATCCGGGGCAACTTCAACCGGGCCGCCTTCGACCGCACCGCATGGTTCGCCCTCGACGAGGAGGGCATCGCGGGTCTCACCTCGATCCGGTTCAGCGAGCATTCCTGAGTCGCCAGCCGATCCAGCACGCGCCCCACGGTCTCCCTGGTCTCGGGAATGTTCCGTGGCTGATCGTGGGTGCGGCGAGCGCACCGCAAGTTATCCACACCCGTCTCATGCTGGGACATGGGTGTCTCACAATGAGACATGGACGTCTCATGTTGGGAAACCGCTGGTTCAGGATGAGACGTGCAGGACGCAGGATGCGACATCCTCGTCGCACCACGGGACGGCAATACCAGAGAGTACGTCAGAGAGTACGCCAGAAACTACGGAACAGAGTACCCATGAGATTTCGCCAGGAGAGCGGGAATCTCTCCGGATCAGGCGTCGCAGAGCAACGAACCGGCGACGCCCGGCCCTTCCGCGGGAACGGTCCACGCGGAGGGGCCGGGCGTGAACGTCAGGCGCCGAAGCCCGCGGCGCGAACGGCGACGAGCGCCTGGTCGAGGTCCGCGATGATGTCCTCCGGATCCTCGATGCCGATGGAGAGCCGAAGCACATCGGTCTTGTAGATCGGCCAGGCGAGGGAAGCCGTGTCGCCGAGGCTGGTGGCGAAGGCGATCAACCTGAGGTGCTCGGCCATGCAGGCCATCGCCGCCTCGCCCCCGTGCAGGCGCAGGGAAACCATGCCGCCGTATCCGTGCTCCTCACCGAACAGGCGGGCGGCGGTCGAGTGGCCGCGGTCGTCGGGCAGGCCGGGGTAGCGCAGTTCCGACACGCCCGGGTGGGTCGCGAGGTAGCGGGCGACGGCGAGCGCGTTCTCGCTGTGGCGGGCGATGCGCAGCGGAAGGGTGCGGATGCCGGTCATGATCAGCCACGCGCCGAAGGCGCTCAGCGTGCCGCCCAGCCGCAGGCTCTTGGTGCGAATGCGGCTGGTCAGCTCCTTGCGGCCGGAGACGACCCCGCCCAGCACGTTCCCGTGGCCGGAGAGGTACTTGGTCGCGCTGTGGATCACGAGGTCCGCGCCATGCTCGAGCGGTCGGAAGGTGGCAGGGGAAAGGAACGTGTTGTCGATGATCAGCAGCAGGCCGTGCCGTTTCGCGATGGTCGCGAGGGCCGGGATGTCGGCCACGATCAGCGAGGGATTGGAGACGACCTCCGTGTAGATCAGCTTGGTGTCCGGCTCGATGGCGGCCTCGACAGCGGCGAAATCGCTCATGTCCACGCGGGTCATCCGCATGCCGTGAACAGGGAGGTCCTCGTTCACGAACTTGTTGGCGGTGTTGTAGATCTCGTTGGCGATGATGGCATGCGCGCCGCCGCCCATGGCGAGGAGGGTGGTGGAGATGGCCGCCATGCCGGAGGCCAGCGCCACGCTATCCTCGGCGCCCTCGATGGCCGCCATCTTCTGCTCGAGGTGGCGGACCGTCGGGTTGAGGTCGCGGGAGTAGCCGTAGACGCTTTCGTCGCCTGCCCAGAAGGCCTCGAAGTTGTCCCAGGTGCGGAGATCGAAAGTGGTCGCCTGGTAGATCGGCACCCCGTGCGCGCCGGTCAGGGGGTCGGAGGCCTCTCCCGCGTGAACGGACTTCGTCGCGAAGCCCTCTGGCCGTCCGGGTTCATGGGTGCCGCTCATGGAAATCTCAATCCTTGCTCAACGTTCAACCGCCGTGCCGGGCGACCAGCGTTCGCCGCGCGGTGACGCTAGCAGCGGGGGCAGGAGGCGTCAACGGCGGCCGGTCAGCCCTGCCCGGTCCAGCCGTCTATGCGGATGGTGACCTTGTAGCGGTGCTCGCCGTCCCGTCCGCTGGTGAACGCCGCGCCGGTGTACTTCATGGCCAGGTGGTTGACCCAGGCGAGCGTGTCGAACAGTTCGAGATCGGTCACGATCCCGCGCAGTTCGACGTACCGCGCGGGGTTTGCCGGGTCCACGATGGAGAGGGCGACGGCGGGGTTGCCGCGAAGATTTCGCAGTTTCGCCGTGTCGGCCTTCACGCTGAGGTAGAGATGCTCCGCGGTGGCGATGAACCAGACCGGATTCACCTGCGGCCGCCCGCCGGCATCGACGGTGGCGAGGTGTCCCAGGTTGCGGCTCGCCAGCAGATCGGCGAATCGCTCGGGAACGGGTCCCGATGGCATGGCGGCTCCGTTCAGTCGGACCAGCAGGCGGACATCGCCCGCGCGATGCGATCGGGGTCGAGATCGAAGGCCATGCTGTACGGCAGGCCGTGACGATCCGCGTATGCGCCGAGCGTTTCGAGCGTGCGCCGGGCGTCCTCGGCGGGAATCCGGTCGAGCCGCGCCCCTGACGCCAGCAGCGCCTCGCGGAGCGCGCCGGTCTCCTGCCCCTGCGCGGCGGCAAGGGCGAGGATGCCCGGACCGACGAGGTCGCCGTGCGGCAGCCCGTGCCCGGTCAGGTTCTCGACCGAGTAGGCGAAGACGTGCTCGCTGCCTTCCTCCGGCCGGGAATGACCGATCAGGTTGCAGAGCTGAACCTCCATCGCCAGCAGGTCGAGCAGCCGCGACAGGCCGAGGTGCTCGCCTGCGCCGGCGGACGGCGCGATCCGGACGGCCTCCTCCAGCAGCGACCCGGCCACGGCGGCGGCCCACGGCTGCCACGCTTCCCGGGCAGGGTTCCGACCGCGTTCCTCCGCGAACTGCCAGTCCCACAGCCCGGTCGCGATGGAGAGCACGTCGCCCAGTCCCGCCGCCCGGACCCACGGCGGAGCGGCGGCGATGACCTCCCAGTCGACGATCAGCCGCCGGGGTGCGCCCGTCGGGATGTAGAAGACGCAGCCGTCGCGCCGGATCCCGGAGGCTGGGGTCAGGTGGGCATCCACCGAGAGCGCGGTTGGCACGGCGACGAGCGGCAGGCCGCGCAGGTGGGCAGCGAGCTTCGCCGCGTCGACCGGCAGGCCGCCGCCGACGGCGTAGATGGCCCGGACCTCTCCGGGAATGTCCCGGGCAAAGGAGCGGAAGGCGTCCTCGGTGGCCTCGTCGGGTTCCGCGCGCCAGACGACCGGCAGGTCGAGCGCGCCGCCGAGAGCATCCCACGCGGCGGGGTGGGTGAAGAGCGCGACCGGCCTGCTCTCGCGGACGCTTCGCAGTGAACGCTCCTCGATCGACGGCAGGGGATCCACGCGGCGCATCGGCAGCGGACTCATGACGCAACCCCTGCGCCGATCAGGCGATCGGCCACGCGAAGCGCGGCGACCAGCGCGGGAATGTTGGTGTTCGCGCGCGGCACGTTTGGCGCGATCGAGAGATCCGCGACGGCGACGCCCTCCAGGCCATGCACGCGGCCGCTGTCGTCAACCACGGCCATCGGGTCCGACGCCGGGGCCATCCGGCAGGTGCTGGACGGGTGGTAATCGTGGGTATGCGTGCGAAGCACAAGGTCACGCAGGTCCGCGCGGGAGGCGATTGCCGCTCCGGGCTGGATTTCGTGTCCGGCGAGCGCGGCGACGGGGCCGGTTGCGCCCAGCTCGCGCCCGAGTTCGATGCCGTCGAGGAGGGCGTCGAGGTCATACCCCTCGGGATCGGTGAAGTAGGCGGTGTCGATGATCGGCAACGCCTCCGGGTCCCGGCCGGAGAGCCGGACGGTACCTCTCGATCGCGGTTCCATGACCGCCGTGGCAATCGCGAATCGCCAACTTTCGCCCTGGTGCGGCCTGCTGGCGACAGGATAGAGATGGAGGTCGAACGGCCCCTCGCAACGGTGGGAGCTGGCGAGCGCGGTGGCGCCCTCCTCGCGCAGGAAGCCGCCAGCGGCGGCAAAGGCGTCCATGGACGCGCGACCGGCATCGGAGCCGTGGTAGAGAATGGGGTAGGCAGGGTGATCCGCAAGGTTGCGTCCGACCCCCGGCAGGTCGAGCACCGGAGTGATCCCGTGACCGCGAATGTCGTCGGCGGGACCGACGCCGGAACGCAGCAGCACGAGCGGCGTGCCGTAGGCGCCGCCGGTCAGGATCACCTCGCGACAGTGCACGGTGGCGGTCCCGTCCGGGCCGATCAGGTCGATGCCGGTCACGCGCGCGCCGTCGAAGCGCAGGCGATCGACGAGGGTGTCCGCGGCGATGGACAGGCGCGGGCTGTCGCGAACCGGATCGAGATAGGCGAAGGCGGCGTTCCAGCGAAGCCGGTTCCAGATGTTGATCTGGTGAATGGCGATGCCGTGGGTGGCGTCGAGATCGTTGAGGTTCGGGAGGACGGGCAGGCCAAGCGAGGGCGCGGCGGCGAGGCAGGCGCGATGCCAGGGCGTGACCTCATCCCGGGTGGGCTGGTGGACGCGCATCACGGCGTCGGCTTCGCGCAGGTAGGGCAGCATCGATTCGGCGTCCCAACCGGCATTGCCGAGGGCGGCCCAGTCGTCGAAGTCGCGGCGGTGCCCCCAGACGGCGGCGCAGCCGTTGTGCGACGAGGAGCCGCCCATCATTCGCCCGCGCTCCAGCGGAAGGCCCGGAGCCCCGGTGGCGGCGGCGCTGACGTAGGTCCATTGCCAGCGGTCGGTCGGCATGATGGTGGGGTCGAGAACGGTTTCGGGCCAGTGTCCGGCGATGAACGGGCCCCAGTCGGGTCCGGCCTCGACCAGCAGCACGGTCCGGTCCGTACCGACGATCAGGCGGGACGCGACCGCGCAGCCGCAGGTGCCCGCGCCGACAATTACCGTATCCACGTCCCGGGGAAGCGCCCGGATCCCGAGCTTCATCGTGCACCCTCCATCAACGTCGAGTTGCCGCAGTTTCGCAGGAATATGGCGTTGTCGCGTACACGCTTGACCGGGATGGCCCCCGCGGCTAGCATCCGGCAATCGTTTTCATGGTGGTAGCCAAGGCCCTTCGGGACCTCGTCATCCGATCGCAGCTCCATCAACGAGGAGGAGTCGTCATGCATCGTGCCAGGACCATGCTCTCCGTTCCAACGAATCGCCGGTCGATCCTGAAGGGCGCCGCAGGCGCGGCGGGACTCGCGGCCCTCGGTCGCCGCGCGCCAGTGCGCGGCGTCTCCGCGGCAACCGGTCTTTCCGTCCTGTCGCCGCTCGCGCCGGATCCGGCCCCTCCGGGCGTCGCCGAGTTCGCCATTCCCGAGTTCGACGCGTGGAAGGCGGCCAACGATGTCGATGTGACCTACGAAGCGGTCGCCTGGCCGCAGTTGCACGACAAAATGGCGACCAACTTCGCCTCGGGCACCCACGTCCACGACATCATGTACAACTGCGGCTGGGTTCCCGAGTTCGCCCAGTTCCTGACCCCGATGGATGCGTACCTGCCCGCCGATCTGGTGGCCGATCTGCCGCCATCCTCCTTCAGCACTGTCGGGTGGGACGGCAAGAAACTGGGCGTGGTCTTTTCGCTCTCGCTGCTGACCCTGTTCTACAACACCGAGCATCTCGAACTGGCGGGCCTCAAGGAGCCGCCGAAGACCTGGGACGAATTGAAGGGCTACGCCAAGGAGTTGACGCGCGACGGCCGCTCCGGCTGGGTGCTCAACTACGGCGCGCCGGAAGGCATCGGCGGCGTCGCCTCCTACTGGATGACCTTCCTCCAGCAGGCGGGGGGCACGATGTACGGCGCCGACGGCATGCCCGTGTTCAACGACGCGCCGGGCATCGATGCGTTGAGCCTGATGGTGGAGATGATGACGAACGGATCAACCGATCCCGGCTCGCTCTCCTATGTGGGCATCAACGATGCGACGAACGTGCTCACGGCGGGCAACGCCTCGATGATGATGAACTGGCCCTTCATGTGGAAGCCTGCCAACGATCCCGAGAGCTCCCAGATCGTGGGCAAGCTCGGCTCGGCGATTCTGCCCGCGGGACCGGTCACCTCCGCTTCGATCGACGGCACCGACGCCTGGACCATCGCCGCCACGAGCGCCGCGCCCGAGAAGGCTGCCGAACTGATCGGCTTCTACCTCAGCCCGGAGGTGCAGAAGAAGCAGTGGCTGGACACTGGCTGGCTGCCGATTCGCCTCTCCGTGCTGGAGGATGCCGAGGTCCAGGCGGCTGCGCCGAATGCGGCGGTCGTGCTCGAGCAGGCCAAGTTGCCCTACGACAGCTTCGTCACCCCCGACTACAACGAGGTGACGCAGGCGCTCGGCACGGAAATCCAGAAGGCGCTCGGCGGCGCGAAGACGCCGGAGGAGGCGCTCAAGGATGCCTCCGATCAGGTGACCGAGATTGTGAAGAAGAGGCTCGGCTAGGACGCGGCGCGATCGCGTGATGTCCTCCCCGGCGGAGACCGGTGATTGGGAGCGAGGCCGGCGACGAACCGGCCTCCTCCTTGTGCTTCCGGCGCTGGCGGTGCTGGCGGCCGTCGTGCTGTACCCGATCGCCCGAACCCTGCTGCTCTCCTTCCAGCGGGCGAAACTGGCCCCTGGCGGTCTCCAGACGGAATTTGCCGGGCTGGCGCAGTATCGGCAAATGGCAGGCGACGAGGCCTTCTGGCTCGCGGTTCGGCACTCGGCCTTCTTCACGATCGGGGAAGTCCTGCTGGTGGTCGTGATCTCGCTCGGCGCTGCGCTGCTACTTCATCACCCGATGGGGAGATCGCCGGTGTTCCGGGTGATCCTGCTGATCCCGTGGGCGATCGCGCCGGTGGCGAACGCCATCCTGTGGAAATGGATCTACAACGCGAACTACGGCGTGCTGAATGCGGTCGTCACCGGGCTTGGGCTTTCCGAGCGACCGGTGAACTGGCTGGGCGATCCGTCGCTCGCGCTGCGGATGCTGCTGCTGGCCGATGTCTGGAAGTCCGTGCCCTTCATTACCCTGCTCCTGCTGGCTGGCCTGCAGAACATTCCATCCTATCTGTACCGGGCGGCCACGGTCGATGGCGCCGGCGCGTGGAACCGGTTCCGGTTCGTCACCTTGCCGGGTCTGCGCGCTCCGTTGATGCTCGCGGTGGTGCTGCAGACGATCTGGTCCTTCAAGGTCTTCGATCTCATCTTCGTGCTGACGAAGGCCGGACCGGCCGACGCCACCCTGTTGCTCAACTTTCTCGCCTACCGGGTCAGCTTCAACTTCCTCGACTTCGGCTACGGCGCCGCGATCGCCAACGCGATTTTCCTCATCATGCTCGTGCTGGCGATCCTCATCGTCCGCGGGTTCGCTCCGCGGAGGAGCGCGGGCGCCCAGGGGAAGTTGGCATGAACCGCGGGAGGCTGGGCCGGGTCGGGGTGGGAGCGGGGCTGGCGGCGTTTGTCCTGTGGACGCTGCTGCCGATCCTCTGGCTGGTCATCTCCTCCCTGTTGCGGACGAAAGCGCTGACGAGCCGCCCGCCGGATCTCTCCGCGGCATCCTGGACGCTCGGCAACTACCGCGAGGTGCTCGCCAGCGGGCAGGCGCTTGGCCCGGCCCTGCTGACATCGGCCATCGTCTCGCTCGGCACGACGCTGATCGCGCTCGCGCTGGGGTCGGCGGCCGGCTATGCGCTCGCGCGGCTGTCCATTCCCGGCGGCGACCGCATCGCCCTGCTGGTGCTTGCCACCCAGATGTTCCCCGGCATCGTGATCGTGATTCCGCTCTTCATCGTAATGAGCAGGCTCGGGCTGATCGACACGCGCGCCGGGTTGATCGTGGTCTATCTCTCCTTCGTGTTGCCGGTGGTGATCTGGATTCTCAAGGGATTTTTCGAGGCGATCCCCCCGGAGCTGGAGAAGGCTGCCGCGGTCGACGGCGCGAGCGCATGGAACACGTTCCGGCTCGTCGTGCTTCCGATCTCCTGGCCGCCGCTGTTCGCGGCCGGGGTCTTCGCCTTCATCGAGGCCTGGAACGAGTTTCTCTTCGCGGTGGTGCTGACCCGGCTCCATACCAAGACCGTGCCGATCGCCATCTCCGAGTTTGCCGGGCAGTACCAGACGAAAATCGGGGAGATGATGGCCGCGGCGGTGCTGGCGAGCCTGCCGGTCGTGGCGCTGGCCATCATTTTCCGCAAGGCGATCCTGCGCGGATTCGCCGAGGGCGCGGTGAAGGGATAGCGGTCGTGGCGCGGGTCGAACTATCCGGGGTGACGAAGCGGTATGGCGGCGTGGAGGCTGTCGCAGGGGTCGATCTCGCCATCGCGGATGGCGAATTCCTGACGCTGCTCGGCCCGTCCGGCTGCGGCAAGTCGACGACCCTCAACCTGCTGGCGGGGCTCGAGGATGCCACGGCCGGCGACATCCTCTTCGACGGTCGGCGCGTGAATGGTCTGGGACCGTTTCAGCGCGATGTGGCGATGGTCTTCCAGCAGTATGCCCTCTACCCCCACATGACGGTCGCCGAGAACATCGGCTTCACGTTGCGGTTGCAGAAACAGCCCAAATCGGACATCAGGCGGCGGGTAGGGGAGGTGGCAGGATTGCTCGAACTGACGCCCTACCTCGACCGCCTGCCGCGCGAACTCTCCGGCGGCCAGCAGCAGCGGGTGGCGCTCGGCCGGGCGGTCATCCGCGAGCCGCGGGTCTTCCTGTTCGACGAGCCATTCTCCAACCTCGACGCCTCGCTGCGGCTGCGGATGCGCGAGGAGGTGAAGGTGCTGCACCAGCGCCTCGGGGTGACCTCCATCTTTGTCACCCACGATCAGGAGGAGGCGATGTCGCTCTCCGACCGGATCGCGGTCATGCGCGCGGGCAGGATCGAGCAGGTGGCGACGCCAGCCGAAATCTATGCCCATCCCGCTACGCAGTACGTCGCCCGCTTCATCGGCAGCCCGCCGATGGACATGCTCTCCGGCGTGCTCGCGTCCGGGCCGGTGTTTCGCGCGGGCGCCCTCGCGTTTGCCATGCCGGAGCGGCTGGCCGATGGCGCGGCTGGCCGGGACGTGGTGCTCGGCGTCCGTGCCGAACACGTGCAGGTGATGCCCGGCGGGAGCGATGCCGTGGTGCGCGTCACCCAGCCGCTCGGCCCGTTCACCAACGTGACGGTGGATTGGGAGGGTGGCAGCCTGACCGCCCGCGTTCCCGGGATGGCCGTGTTTTCGCCGGGAGAGCGGGTGAGGGTGCGGCTTGACCCGTCGGGGGTCCGGCTGTTTGACCGCGACTCCGGGCGGTCGATTCCAGGGTAGGCTGGCGCGTCCCGGGAGGACACGTCCGTATCCTCTCAGCAGAGCCGCTGGCGCGGATGAACGCCTGCCTGCGGCCGCGATGGCCGGGGCGGCGGCTGCGGCCCATAGCCATTGAACTCCTCCGGAATTGCGCCAGAGACGTGGAGGGTGTGACATTGGAATCAAGGGTGACGCTCGATCAACTCGGGCTGGCCGCGGGGACGGACAAGGCAAGCAATGGCCACGACTACCTCTCGCTCTACGAGGAGCGTTTCGAGCCGTGGGTGGACCGCGAGTTCGACCTGATGGAAATCGGGGTGCTGAACGGCAAGTCGATCTGCGTGTGGCACGCATGGTTCCCGCGGGCGCGAGTCATCGGGGTCGATGTGCGCCCGACCGGGCTGGAGGATCAGGAGCAGTTGCCGCGCTACGTCTTCCGGCAGGGCAGCCAGGCCGACGGCGCGTTTCTCGACCTCCTGTTCGAGGAATTCGACCCCCGCATCGTGATCGAGGACGCCAGCCACCTCTGCGTGCACCAGATCTTCACCTTCGAACACATTTTCCCGCGCCTGAAGCCCGGCAGCATCTACGTCTGTGAGGATATCCACACCAGTTTCATGGACGAATCCTCGCCCTATCGCGCCGGTGCGACGGAGACGGCCTACGACTACTTCCAGCGGATCACGCGCCATGTCGCGCATGGACCGGGCGGGTGGCCGGCGGCAGCGGAGAATCCGCGCCTGCGCAAGATCGTCGCCTCGATCCGTTCGATCGAGGTGGTGAAGCACGGCGTGATCGTGCGGAAGTGACCCCGCGACGCGCCTCGCTCCGGGCTTGACCCCCTGCGCCGATACCGCGACGATTCCGGCGGCCGCGCCCGCCGCGCCGCCGCCGAACGTCCGCCACCACCGGGGATTGCACCGTGCGCCTACTCGACGAGCAGCAGATCGCCGACATCGCCACCGGATCGGCCGTGCTGGGCACGGGCGGGGGAGGCGACCCCTATCTTGGAAAACTGGCCGCGATCCAGGCAGTGCGCCAATTCGGTGCGCTGGAGTTGGCCGAGCTGGACGATCTCGACGACGACACCCTCGTCGTGTTCCCGTTCGCCATCGGGTCGCCGGTTCCCTTCCTCGAGCGGATCACGATGACCGACGAACTGATCGCCGCCTACCGCGCGATGGAGCGCTATCTCGGGCGGCCCATCGGCGCGGTCATGTCGGCGGAGATCGGCGGCATCAACTCCGTGCTGCCGATCGCGGTCGGCCGGCGGCTGGGGTTGCCGGTCATCGACGGCGATTGCATGGGCCGGGCCTACCCGGAACTGCAACTCGTCACGCTGACCCTGTTCGGCCACGCCGCCTCGCCGCTGGCCGTGGCCGATGAGCACGGCAACGTGGCGGTCTTCGAAACCGTGACCAATGCCTGGGCGGAACGGCTCGCTCGCCCGGTCGCGGTGGAGATGGGCGCGATCGCCGGGGGCGTCGGCTATCCGGTGACGGTGCGCGATCTGCGGACCGCGGCAATCCTCGGCACGGTCTCCTTCGCGGAGCGCATCGGCGCGGCCATCCGGACGGCGCGGGCCTGCGGAACCGAGCCGGTGGAGGCCTGTCTTCGCGCATCGGGCGGGGCCCGGGTCTTCAGCGGCCGTATCGTCGACGTGCAGCGCAGGACCGAGCGCGGCTGGGCGCTGGGCGAAACGCGCATCGCCGGGGTGGACGAGTTCGCGGGCCGGGACATGACCGTCCGCTTCCAGAACGAGCACCTCGTGGCGATGGAAGATGGGGAGGTGCTGGTCTCGGTGCCGGACCTGATCGCGATTCTCGATACCGAGCGGGGCGACCCGATCACCACCG
>CAIPGK010000212.1 GCA_903864575.1 uncultured Chloroflexota bacterium | reverse complement strand
GGTCCCCCGACGACTACGAACGCCGCGCCCGCTGGATCACCAGCACCCACCCCAACGTCTACCAGGAACTCCGCGCCGACTCCATCTCCCACATGGACGCTGGCCCCGACCTCCGCCTCGCCAACGTCGGCAACATCCAGAGCCCCCTCCTCATCCTCCGCGGCGACCTCGACGCAGGCAGCATGACCCGCCCCGACGACGCCGCCGCCTTCGCCACCCGCCTCCCCACCACCGCCATCCACCACATCCCCGGCGTCGGCCACAGCATCCACCGCGACGCCCCCGGCCCCTTCACCGCCGCCGCCCTCGCCTTCCTCGACGATCGCTAGGCCGCGGATCGCAGGCCAGCGCTCGCTCGCCGTGGCCCGTGGACCGTCGATCACGAGTTCCATCGGCCCACAAGCCCACAAGCCCACAAGCCCATCAGCCCGGAGAACCTCCCCATGCCCCTCCTCAACCGCCACCGTCTCCACCGTTCCCGGGGCGCCCGCGTCCGCGAATACGCCCTCGACGGCCTCCCCCTCGTCATCCTCGAAAACGAGGTCTTCCGCCTCGGATTCCTCGCCGGCAAGGGCGCCGATCTCGTCGAGTGGATGGTCAAGCCCCTCGACATCGACCTCGCCTGGATCGCCCCCGGCGGCATCTCCAACCCCGCCCGCAGCGCCACCCTCGCCCCCGACCCCGCCGCCGCCTTCATGGACAGCTACCCCGGCGGCTGGCAAACCGTCTTCCCCCACGGCAGCATCCCCGCCCACGTCCACGGCGCACCCTACGGCCTCCACGGCGAAGCCGCCCTCCTCCCCTGGGACGCCACCCTCATCGAGGACGACCCCGACGCCGTCGAGGTCGCCTTCCGCGTCCGCCTCCAGCGCATCCCCTTCTCCATCGAGCGCCGCGTCCGCCTCGCATCCGGGGAAGCCGCCTTCACCGTCACCGAAACCGTCGCCAACGAATCCGACCAACCCCTCGCCGTCAACTGGGGCCAGCACATCACCTTCGGCCCCCCATTCCTCGCACCCGGCTGCCGCATCCTCACCCCGGACGCCCTCACCATGCGCCAGCACCCCATCGCCCCCGGCGAACCCCGCCGCGCCGCCTTCCCCGGCGAACTCCCCTGGCCCCTCGTCCCCGCCGCACCTGCCCCCCCGGCGCCTCCGGCCGCCCAGCAGTCCGCCACCCCCACCGTCCCCCCGGCGCCTCCCGCTACCCCGCAGCGCGGCCCCGTTGGCCCTGCCGGCCCCGCTTGCCCCGGCAGCGCCCGCGCCCCCCGTGGCCCCATCGGCCGCTCCGGCCCGCACCCCGCATCCCCGCTCGCCGCCGAAACCAGCCCACCCGCCATCCAGCAGCACCCGCAGCCTCAGCCACCCGCCATCGATCTCTCCCTCACCCCCGATTTCGGCGCCCCCGGCGAAATGCTCTACCTCTCCGGCTTCACCTCCGGCGCATGGATCGCCATCGAGAACCCCGACATCGACCTCACCGCCCATATCGCCTGGGACGGCGACCTCCTCCCCTGGTGCTGGGTCTGGCAGGAATTCGGCGCCACCACCGACTGGCCCTGGCACGGCCGCGCCTACGTCGTCGGCCTCGAGCCCTTCGCCGGCCCGCCCCCCAACGCC
>CAIPGK010000211.1 GCA_903864575.1 uncultured Chloroflexota bacterium | reverse complement strand
GTCATGTTGTCGGCATACATGACCACCTGACCATCGACATGGCGCGCCGCGCGGCCAATCGTCTGGATCAGCGAGCCCGCGGAGCGCAGGTACCCTTCCTTGTCCGCGTCGAGGATCGCAACCAGAGAAACCTCCGGCAGGTCGAGTCCCTCGCGCAGAAGGTTGATGCCGACTACGACATCGTAGATCCCGAGGCGAAGATCGCGAAGGATCTCGATCCGCTCCATGGTGTCGATTTCACTGTGCAGGTAGTGCGTCCGGATTCCGGACTCCTTGAGGTAATCGGCGAGATCCTCGGCCATCCGTTTGGTCAGCGTGGTCACGAGGATGCGGTGACCCATCGCGATGCGCTGATTGATTTCCCCGAGCAGATCATCGATTTGACCTTTGGTCGGTCGCACGGAAATCGCGGGATCGATCAGCCCGGTAGGCCGAATGACCTGCTCCACGGTCTTCTGGCTATGCTCTGCCTCGTAGGGGCCGGGCGTCGCCGAAACGAACACTGCCTGCTTGATCATCTGCTCGAACTCGCTGAAGGTCAGCGGCCTGTTGTCTCGCGCCGAGGGCAGGCGGAATCCATGCTCGACCAGTACATCCTTTCGAGACCGGTCACCCGCGTACATCCCGCGCACCTGCGGCAGCGAAATGTGCGACTCGTCCACGAAAAGGAGGAAGTCATCCGGGAAGTAGTCCATCAAGGTCGATGGCTGCTCGCCGGGCTTGCGGCGCGACAAATGCATCGAGTAGTTCTCGACGCCCGCGCAGTATCCCGTCTCCTGAAGCATTTCCAGGTCATACATCGTTCGCTGCTTCAGGCGTGCAGCTTCCAGAAGACGCTCGGACGCATTGAGTTCGGCCAGGCGCTCCTCAAGTTCCTGCTGGATGTCTCCGATCGCCGCCTTCAGTTTCTCATCGGTGGTCACGAAGTGCTTGGCCGGGTAAACATCGATCTCCATCCGCTCCACGAGTATTTCACCGGTAAGCGGATCGACCTCCACGATGCGCTCGACCTCGTCGCCGAAGAACTCAACGCGGATCGCAATTTCCTCGTAGGCCGGGAAGATTTCCAGGGTGTCGCCTCGTACCCGGAACGACCCGCGAACCAACGTCATGTCGTTGCGGTCGTACTGAATGTCGATCAGGTGGCGAACGACCTTGTCGCGTCGGATCTGGCCCCCCCGGCGCAGCGAGACCACGGTTTGCGCATACTCCTCCGGTGAGCCAAGGCCGTATATGCAGGAGACCGAGGCGACAATCAAGGTGTCCCGGCGGGTCAGCAGTGAACGGGTCGCCGCGTGGCGGAGTTTGTCGATCTCCTCATTGATGTCCGCATCCTTTTCGATGAACGTGTCGGTCCGCGGAACGTAGGCTTCTGGCTGGTAGTAGTCATAGTAGGAGACGAAGTACTCCACCGCGTTGTGCGGAAAAAACTCCTTGAACTCCGCGTAAAGCTGGGCGGCAAGGGTCTTGTTGTGGGCAAGCACGAGGGTCGGCCGATTGAGCCGAGCCACCACGTTGGCCATGGTGAACGTCTTGCCGGAGCCGGTGACCCCGAGCAGGGTTTGAACTCGCAGATTGTTGTCGAGCCCCTCGACCAGCGCCTCGATCGCCTTCGGCTGGTCGCCGGTCGGCCGGAGATCGCTTACTAGTTCGACATCCGGCATCTGGCGCTCCTGGCTCGTGGG
>CAIPGK010000210.1 GCA_903864575.1 uncultured Chloroflexota bacterium | reverse complement strand
TTGTTATCGCGACCGGTGGATCGGTCCGGGTGGAGCCCGCGGGCGGGAACTCCGTGACGCTGGAGCGCGGGCAGGCGGTCAGCGTGCCGGGCCGCGCGGTGCTGCGGGGAGCGAG
This sequence comes from uncultured Chloroflexota bacterium, assembly GCA_903864575.1. Taxonomy (GTDB): domain Bacteria; phylum Chloroflexota; class Chloroflexia; order Thermomicrobiales; family UBA6265; genus CADCWF01. The sequence goes on along the minus strand of CAIPGK010000210.1, from coordinate 6,070 downwards.
CGGCGCGGAGGCGTCGCTGGTGGCGGCCCGGGTGACGGATGTGTCCCCCGCGCCGCCCGCCATCGCCGGACTGGCGCCGCAACCCGCTCCGACGGCCGCCCCAACTGCGCCAACGGCGGCGCCAGCGCCCGCGGCCGGGACGCTTGCAATTCGTCTCTGGACCTGCCCGGTGAACACGCAGCCAGCCGATCTCCAGGCCGCCTGCCGCACGCCGGGGACGGACATCGGAATGTCGCTCACCGGCATCGTTTCGGCGGAGGGCCGAACGGATGGCGACGGCAAGCTCACCTTCGCCAACGCTCCCGCCGGCAGCTATGACCTGACTGCGCTGGTGCCTGGGGATTTCGCCGGATCCTACGCCGGCTGCGTCAACGACAGCGGCGCGCAGGTCGCCGACGCCGGGGTCGATCGGAATACATTCCGCGTGCGCGTCGATGGCGGCGCGACCGTTTCCTGCGACTGGTACATCGTGCCTGACGATGCGCGCGGCGAGACTGGCGCGGGAACCATCGCGATGACCGTCACCCGCTGCCCGGTCGGGTACGGTGGCGTGCAACTGGATGAGGATTGCCTGGAGCCGGTCGAGGATCTGTTCCTCTCGCTGGCTGGAGCGACCCCCGCCAATGGGCGGGTCGTCTGGGGCGCCGCCGGGTTCACCGGCCTCGCCCCGGACCGGTATGTGCTGACGGCCTCCATCGATGACCCATCGCGCGCCCTGCTAGTGGACTGTCCCGGTCCCGATGGCTCGCCGCTCGCCGCTCCCGTGGATCACGTTTCGGCGGAGATCGACCTCGCCGCTGACACGGCCGTTTCCTGCCGCGCCATCGCCATGGATGCGGCGCTGTGGCGGCAGTTTGCCGGCGCGCCCGAGACGGATGGCGCGCTGACCGTTCCGGTGCTGATCTGCGCCAACCCGGTTGACGCGTCGAATCCGGATGTCATGGCATGCGACAAGCAGGCGGCGGACGTGCCGGTGACGCTCATCCACAACGGCCGCCCGGTTCCCCCGGCCTCGTCCGGCGGGCAGTGGGCGCACTGGCCGGGTCTGCAGGCGGGGGAGTATGAGATTCTGCCGGAAAGCCCGGCGGGATATGGGCCGGTTCGCTTCGGCGGCGCAGGGTGCTGCGGACCGAACGGGGGCATCCTGTTCCAGTTTGCGCCATCGCTGGGCGGCGATATCGTGCCGCTGTATCTCGCTCCCGTTCCCGCGCCGGGGGGTGATCTCGACGGCGATGGTCTCGACGAGGAGGCTGAAGCCGCGCTCGGCACCGACCCCCTGCAGCCGGATACCGACTTCGACGGCCGCACTGATGGCGAGGAGGTTCAGGTGGGTACCGATCCGACCAACGGCCTGAGCAACCAGTTCAGCGTCGCGGGAACCCGCGACAGCGATGGCGACGGCCTGGCGGACCTGCGGGAGGCGCAGCTGATGACGAGCATCGGTGATGCCGATACCGACGGCGATGGCGTGGACGATCTGAGCGAGCTTCGAAATGGCACCGACCCGATTGCGCCGGATCGCTGACCGGGGGATGCCGGGAACCTGGGACAGGGTACGCGAACGGCCCGGCGAGTGGTTCGCCGGGCCGATCTGCATGCGTTCCCGGAAGGCGGGACCTAGGCCTTGGTGACCCAGTTCGCGATGTTCCAGTAGTTGACCTCGAAGTCGGAGACCGCGACGTTCTCCTCGACGAGTTCGTTGGCGATGGCGTACTTGTCCGCGGCGCGGTTGATCAGGGGGATCACCGCGACGTTGTCGATCAGGATGTCGTTCATCTTGATGAACATTTCGGCGGCCTTGGCGATATCCGTCTCGAGGCGCACCGCGTCGAAGAGGGCGTCGTACTCGGCGTTGACGAAGCGTCCGTAGTTCTGGCCGTTCCAGTTGTTGGACTTCTGGGCGACGTTTTCACCGTCCGGGCCGGTGTACCAGCCAATCATGTAGGCCACCGGGATCGGGGTGGTGGCGTTGTTGGTGTACATCTGCAGGTCGTTGTAGAAGTGGTTGATGTTCTGCTCGTTGCCCGGCGATCCGTCGAAGAAGATGCCGGAGTCGACCTGGCGCAGCTCAACCTTGAAGCCCATCTTTTCGAGACCCTGCTTGATGATGGCCTGGGTCTTCTGGCGGACCGGGTTGATGCTGGTCGCGTAGGTGATCTTGAGCTCGACGCCATCCTTCTTGCGGACGTCGCCATCCATCGTCCAGCCGGCATCCTCGAGGATCTGGGCGCCCTTCTCGATGTTGTACTCCCAGGAGGTGTTCGGGGAGGCCATCGCCGGGATGCCCGACAGGATGTTCGCGGTCGGCGGTTCGAACTCCGCGCCGGCATAGAGCTGGGTGGAGATGACGTCGCGCGGGGCGGCCAGGTTCAGCGCCTGCCGAACCGCGAGGTCGCCGATGACCGGGTTGGAGGTGTTCTTCTCGGCGCGCTGCCCATCGACTTCCTTGTTCGGATCGGCGAACTGGAGTTCGATCCGCTCGACGGAGGTGCCGCGGCCGACGACCAGCTTGCCCTTTCCGCCCTTCTCGAGTTCGGCGAGCACGGCGGGCTCCACCTGCAGGTTCCACGCGTAGTGGTAATCGCCGGTTTGCAGCACGGCGCGGGCCGCGGATGCCGCGTCTCCGCCGCCCTTGAGGTTGACCTTGGCGAAGTAGGGCTTGTTGGCCTCGCGGTAGTTTTCGTTCACGACATAGACGACCTGGTCGTTCGGGGAGAAGGACTCGACCTTGTAGGGGCCGGTCCCGACCGGGTTGGTCAGGAAGGAATCGTGCGCACCCTTCTTGTCCTCGACGTCGAGAATGTGCTTCGGGTAGATCGCTCCCCACTGGGTGCCGCCGTGCGGTTCGAACCAGTTGGCGTTCGGATTCTCGAAGGTCAGCTTGACGGTGAGCGGGTCGACCGCCTCCATCGTCGCGATGATGCCGTAAACGCCAGCGGAGACGGAGGCGTTCGCCGGATCGATGATCCAGTTGTAGGTGAAGACCACGTCATCGGCGGTGAATGGTTCGCCGTCGGCCCACTTCACGCCATCCTTCAGCTTGTAGGTGACGGTCTTGAGATCCTCGGAGAGGCCGCCGTTCTCGACGGTCGGGACCTCGGTTGCGAGGTTCGGGATGAGGGTGCCATCGGGGAGATAGTGCAGCAGCGGCTCCAGCACGACCGAGGCAGCTAGGTAGTCCTTGGTGCCGGTGGAGACGTGCGGAGAGAGCATGGTCGGCGCCTGCCACTGCAGGAGCTTCAACTCGCCGCCTTCGCCGCGCTTCTTGCCATCCATGCCGACGGCAGGCGCGCCCATGGCCTCGCCCTGCGCGGCGATGCCCCAGCCGATGTGCCGGCCCGGCCGCGCCGCGACCTGATCGGCGCGGAGCACGAACGAGATGATGGGCATGCCGACGCCGAGCGCGAGCGCGCGCAGGGTGAACTGGCGCCGGGAAATCTCGCCGGCCTTCAGCGCGTCGTGCAGACGGGAAAAGGGGCCGCTGTGACCTGTCTCAGACATGTGCCGTTGCTCCTTTGCTCACCTGGTGCGGATGATCGCCGCGAGCCCCGCGGCGATTGCGGTTGTCGTGCCGGATGCTGCATTGCTTCCGGCGATCTCGATCCTGGCTCCCACAACGGTAGTCTACGTGGGCGGCCGCCATTCCTGACGGCCGCCCGTCGCATGCTCGCTACGAGGCGGGCTCGGCGATCGTGAGGACCGCGACCGATGCTTCGACGGCGCCGTCCGTCAGCGCGTACATGCCCGGCTCGAGCCCGACGAGGGCAAGATCCTCCTGCTCGCCCGGAGCGATGGCAACGGCGCCGATGACCGTGCCGCCAGCGGGGAGTTCGCCCGGCATCGGCGTGCCTTCCATGGCCGGCAGGGACTGAACCGTGAAGACGCGGGTTGTCTCGCCGTTGTTCGTGCCATGGAGCACGAGCACCGGAATGGTGGAAATCTCCGAGCGCTGGTCGAGACCGACCGGGCTTGCGTCGTCCGCGACGGAGAAGGAGACGAAGGCCTTGTCGCCTTCCACATCCGGCGGCAGCAGGTGCTCGTGGTCGATGAGCAACTGGCCGTCCTTTTCGATCATGAACCAGCGGGCGTCGATGTGCTGGTGGTCGCCTCGCTTGTAGCCGACGTCGATGCTGGCCTCGCCATTGTCGTAGGTGGAGGCGTTGCCGATTTCGAGGATTTCGATCTGGCCCAGACCGAGTTCGGGCAGCGCGGCCTCGGCGGCCTTGGCGTCAGCAACGCCGAAGCTGCTCTGGAGCAGGTGCGGGGTGACGAGGGCAAGGGCCGCGCCGAGGTCGCCGGCATTCCAGCAGGCGGCGAAATTCTCGACGGCGGCAGTGGCGCGCCCGGTGACGTCTTCACTGGCCGGGGTGGCCACGAGGTCAGCCTCGGCCTCCGGGGTGGCGGCGCCCATGGCGGACATGTCGATGGCGGCGGCAGGGGGGACGCAGGCGGCGTCCTCGGCGGCAGGGGCGGCCATGACGCCTGCCACGGCGCCGAGACCGAGCGCGCCGCTGACGATAACCGCCTGGGCAGTCAGAATGGCGCGTCGGGCCGGGTGGGGAATCGCGGGCACGGGCTGACTCCTCTCGATGCATCAGCCGGGCAGGGCGGGGCCATTCCCGCCAAAGCGCCGCGGCCAGTCATGGTGGGAGTGTAAACCCGTGTGGCCCGATGGGGTAGCCCGTGTAACACCATCCGCGGGCTTGCCTGAGGCAGCGCCGGGTACAAGCTGGTGGCGTCCTTCCTACTTCACCGTAAACGCGACCGCTTCCTGGTAGCCGGCGTGGAGGCTTCCGTCGGGGTTCGGCAGCAGGCAGACGACCCAATACAGGCCCGGTTCAAGGCCGGTCAGCACGAGATCGTCAGCTGCGCCGGCGGGGACGGTGGTTTGCCCGATCCATTCAGCCTGTTCCGGCAGACCGGGGCCCGTCGATCGGAGCAGGTCGGTCAGGCTGTAGCCGGGCTGAAATTCCAGCACGAGCATTTCGTGATCGACCGCGCCAGTGTTCTTTCCCTGGAGCAGGACATGCTCGCCGACAACCTCGGAGACGGAAAGTTGCATGAGGTTTTCGCCGAGCGTGACCTCGATGCGCGCCGCGTCTCGTGGAGTCGGAACGGAGAGCGGGGACTCGCTGTTCACCCGCCAGGCGGTCTGCGTTGCCTTCGCGTCCGCGACCGTGCGGAAGCTCCAAGACGAGCGGGTCAACTGGTGACCCATGACGTAGGTCACATCGGCGGTGGCGGTTTTGCCCGTGATCTTCACGTTCGTGATGGAACGGACATCAACCGGGAGCCAGCCGAGACCCGGCGCGAGGGAGAGGAACTGCTCCCGCGACATGGACTCCCCGCCGAAGAATCCACCGAGCCAATCGTCGGTGACGAGATTGGTGACGCCGCGGGCGTCGCCGTCGGTCAGGCATGCCGCAAGGGCGTGGGCGATGGCGGCGAGTTCGGCTGCGTCAGGATCGGGATTCGCTTCGGCTTCGGCCATGGGATCCACCGCGGCGTGATCGGCGACCACGGTGGCAGCAGCGGCATTCGCGCCGACCGGGGTGGCGGCCGGAGCGGCCGGGGTCGCACGTTTCGCCACCGGTGTGGCAGGCACGGCGGGCGCGGCGGGTGACTTGGCCGGAACTTCGCAGCGATGCTCGTGCGGAGCGGCGCTCATGGGCGCCGCCGCTGCTGGCAGCGCCGGTTGGACAAGCAGCATGGCCAGCGCGGCGATGGCAGCGACGCGGGCCGGGTTCGTGCTGCCGGCGTGCGAGATGGTCGTGTTCGCGTCGTGAAGCGTGTGAGACCCTGAAAATGCCTGCACGGAACGATCCTTCCACGAACGGTAGCGGCCATTGCGTGCGGGGCGACAGGGATACGGGCGGGTGGGAGTATTGTAACGGCAGACGGCGGTGCAGGCCCGAACACGGGGCAATCCGCGTGAGGAGGCGACCGGAATGGAGTTTGCGCCGCTTGGAAGCGATGGCGAACAGGTGGACAGCGGCCGCGGACACGGCCACGATCTGGACCTCGCCTGGATGGAGGCCCTGACCCGCAGCGTGGCCCACCTGGCGGCGCA
>CAIPGK010000209.1 GCA_903864575.1 uncultured Chloroflexota bacterium | reverse complement strand
CCGCGCTCCGCCGCCACGCCGTTCTCCTCGTTGTCCATCGGAAGCACGTCCCGATCCTCGCTGTCGCCGTTCATCGGTCCCGCCTCCTTATGGCTGCTTGCGGCAGACCGGCTGCAGCCGCACCACCGTCGACCCGGACGTGTTGCCGTTTCGCCGGTACGTCGTCCACACCTGCGCCCCCGTCATCCCGGCGCTCTGGTGCGCCGCCCAGGTCAACGTTCCCGTGATCGAGTACTGCGGATTCACGGGCGTGTCCCCCGGCGCGCACGCCGCCGTCACCGTCACGTTGTTCCCGTCCCCGGTTCCCAGCGCCCCCGTCGCCGCCGTGCCCAGATAGAACCCGTGCCACCCCGCGGGGCCGCGCACGCCGGCCCCGTTCGGTCCGGTCGGCCCGGTTGGCCCGGTGGCGGCCGCGCCGCCCGATCCCGTCGGCCCCACGGGCCCCGCGGCGCCGGTCGGTCCGATCCCGGTGGGACCGGTCGGTCCGGTCACGCCAACCGGTCCGGTCGGCGCGTACCCGGCGGGGCCGGTTGCGCCGACCGCGCCGGTCACGCCCGGGTTGCCCTGCGGGCCGGTCCATGCCACGCCAGCAGGGCCAGCCGGGCCGGTCTGCGACAGCGACGACCCCGCCGGGCCGGTGGGGCCTTCCTGGCCGTCGTCTCCCTGGGGCCCTTGCGGGCCGAGCGGGCCTTGCGGGCCGGTCGCGCCGGTCACGCCGGTCGCGCCTTGCAGACCCGTGGGCATCGCGCCGGTCGGGCCGGTCGTGCCCCGCGGGCCTTGCGAGCCGGTCGCGCCGGTTGGCGGCGTCGTGCCGGTCGGGCCCTGGGCGCCAGTCGGCCCCTGTGGGCCAGTCGCGCCGTCCGGGCCGGTCGGCCCGGTTTCGCCAACCTGTCCCGCCACGCCTTGCGGGCCCTGGGGTCCCTGCGGACCGGTCGCGCCGTCCGTGCCGACGCCGCCGGTGGCGCCGGTCGCGCCCTGCGGACCGGTTGCGCCCTGCGCGCCGACGTACCCGGCAGGACCGCTCGGGCCGCCCGTGCCGGTGACGCCCGCCGCGCCCGTGGCGCCCTGTGGGCCGACGGGACCGGTGACGCCGTCCGCCGCGTCCGCCCCAGGATCGCCCTGCGGCCCCGTCGCGCCGAACCCCCCGAACTCCCCGAACTCCGGGATCCCCGACGGCCCTGTCTCGCCGGTCGCGCCCTTTTCTCCGGCCGGTCCGGTGCTGCCGCCGCCCGGTCCGGTCGGCCCAATACTTCCCTGGCTGCCGACGGGACCGGTCGGCCCCTGCGGCCCAACCGGCCCCGCCGCGCGCGGCGACGCTTCGGTCTGGTGCCCCGACCCCGATGGCCGCCCCGCGTCCCGATCCGGCTTCTGCTTCGGCTTCTGCTTCTGCCGCTGCTTCTGCCCCTGATCCTGCTGCTCCTCCTGCCCGGCGCAGCGGCCATCGCGGCAGACCGTTTCTTCACAGCAGTCCGCGCTCCGCTCGCAGGCCTGCCCCCGGTTCACGCACCGGCAGCGGCCACCGCGGCAACTCCCGCTGCAGCACTCCGCGTCCCGCTCGCAACGCGGATTGTCGGCATCGTGCCGCGTGCACTGGTCGCGATTCCGGCCATCGCCACGCCCGCCGCCGCTGCGCTGGCCGGGCTTGTCCGCCCCATGATCCGACGCCGCGCCGCGTCCAGCGGAAAACAGCGTGGCGATGGCCGCGGCGATCCCGCCCCGCCGGGTCGTTCCCGCCTGCAGCGCCCGCAGCGCCGCGTCGAATCGTTGCTGGTCCATCGTTGGCCTCCATTTGCCCATTTCCGGCCGCTCGGGTCACCCCTGCGCATCCGGTCAGTCCAGCCCCCCAGGGGCACGGGGAGGTTGCCGGCACGGTGGCGCGGTCGCCACCGGCGCTCCGCTCAGATCTTCTTCCAGGTCGTAGGGTAGGGGAGGGAACCGGAATTTTGATCACAGGAAACGTTCAGGAGATGTCCTGTTTTGCTTCGGGCAGGTGTACAGGACATGTCCGGTTTTCCGTCTCCGGGGCTCACCGCCCACAGGACCTGTTCAATTCCTGTCTGGTTTTCTGGTATCATCCATGCATTGGGGGGTATTCATTGAGCAGTTTCGGTGTTTTGCGGTGTGCAACAGGTCCGGGGTCAGAACGTGACGGGCGATCCGGTTCAGGGGCAGATAGGGGAGCGCCTCCGGGAGTTGCGGCGGCGCGCGATGGTCTCCCAGGCCGAACTCGCCCGGCTTGCCGGTATTGGCCGCGGCACCATCGTGAATATGGAAGCCGAGCGCACCGAACCGCAGGGCGCCACGCTCCGGCTCCTCGCGCAAGCCCTGCGGCTCGAACCCGCCGAAGCCCACTGGCTGCTGACCGGAGAGATCCTGCCCCTTACGGCGCTCGACCCGGAGCCGGAGCCGGAGCCCACGGACTCCCTCGACCTGCCCTTCATCGGGCGCGCCGATGACCTCGCCGAGATCGCCGCCATCCTGGCCGATCCTGCCACCCGCCTCCTCACCCTCACCGGCCCCGGCGGCATCGGCAAGACCCGCCTCGCCATGGAGCTCGCCGCCGCTGCCGCCCGGCAGACCCAGCTGAATCGCGGCGGGTTTCACGCGGTGGATTTCGTTCCCCTCGCCAATCTCTCCGACGCCGCGGACGTCTTTCCCGCTGTCGCCACGGCCCTGCAGGTGCCCATCACCGGCTCGGTCCGCGACACGCTCGCGCTCGCCCTTTCAGGCCCCCGCCGCCTCCTCGTGCTGGATAACCTCGAGCACCTGTCGGAGGTGACCCCGGAGATCGCCTGGTTGCTGCGCAACGCGCCCGGTCTGGTCATCCTCGCCACCAGCCGCGAGGCGCTGCTTGCCCGCGGCGAGCGGGTCGTCGTCGTTCGCCCGCTCTCGACGAAGAGCCTCGCGTCTCCCGCCGTCGAACTCTTTACGAAACTGGCCCGCCAGTCGCGGGGAACGATCGACGACAGCGACGGCGCCCGCGAGGTGATCCGGGCAGTGTGCGAGCGCCTCGGCGGATTCCCGCTCGCCATCGAGCTCGCCGCCGCGCAGATGGATGTGTTCACCCCGGCCGATCTGCTCGCCCTGATGAACGACGCCGGCCTCGGCGCGCTCGCCCCGGCGCTCACCGACGAGACACACCGCTTTTCCACGATGGACGACGCCATCGCCTGGAGCGTGGATCGCCTCGCCCCGGAGGATCAGCGCCTGCTCCGCGTCCTCTCCGTCATTCCCGGAAGTTTCCCGGTCGATTTCGCTGCCGGGGTGCTCGCCGGGATCCCCCCCGGCACGCCCCCGGACGCGCACGCCGTTGGCGCGGCGCTGGCGCGGCTCGCCCGGGTGCATCTGATCCAGATCCAGCCCGGCGGCGAGGGCCGGTTCATGATGCTGGAGCCGATCCGGCTCTTTGCCCTCGGCCGGCTCCGGAGGAACGGGGAGGAGGACGCGGTCCTCCGGGCGCACGCGACCTACACCGCCGCGCGGTTCAGCGCGCTCGACGAGCGGGTCCGCCGCAACCAGATCGCCGAGATGGCCCTGTTCGCGGAGGAGTATCCCAACGGCCGAGCCGCGCTCGATTGGGCGATCGACGCCGGCGAGGCCGACATCGCCAGCCGCCTCGTCTCCAGCCTGAAGTATGCCCAGATGTTCCAGTACCGGGCCGCCGAACTCGTCAGCCAGCTCGACCGGCTCGCGCCACGTTCCGCCGCGCTGACGCCGGAAGCGCGTCTCTGGGTCCATTACGAGCGGGCGGAACTTGCATCGCGCGATGCCGACCCTGGCCGCCTGCGCGCGGTGCTCAGCGCCGCCATCGACGACGCCCGCGCCACCGGCGATCCGCTGATCGAGGCCATGGCGCTCCTCTACTGGAGCTGCGATCTGGACGAGGCCCCGGAGACGGCGCTCGCCACCATCGACCGCGTCCGCGACCTCCTCGGGGAGGACCGCGACACGATGGACCCTCCGTTTCTGCAGACGTGGGCGATTACCCGGCGCGGCGTGGAACTTCACCGGCTCGGGCGGCTGGAGGAGGCGCGCGCGGCGCTCGAGTGCGGCATCAGCCGCAAGCAGCAGGAGGGCAACGCCATCGGCAACGGGCCGCTGCTCGCCCATCTCGGCCGTGTGCAGCAGGATCTCGGATACCCTCGCCTGGCCGCGGAATCCCTGCTGGCAGCCCTCGGTCTCGCCGCCAACCTCGACGATGCCTGGCTGCTCTTCCACGCCGCTCGCTGGCTCTCGACCGTTGCCCGCACAGGCGGTCCCCGGGCGCGAGAGATTGCGGATGCGCTCGACGCGGCGCTCGCCACCGAGCGGGCCTCTCATGGGTATCTCCTCGGGCAGGACGACGAATTGCCTGCACGGAAGCCCGTGCCGGGGGCGGAGCCGCTCACGTTGCGGGAGGCCGTTTCCCGCGCCGCGTCGCTGCCGGACATGCTCCCGCGGCGCGCCAACCCCGCACCCGTCGCGGACTTCCAGGGCGTCCGGCTGGAGTGAAGACCGGGGCCGCCCAATTCCCCGGGCCTGGTTGTCGTCAGGTGTCTGTTATTGGAAGGATGAGGTGCTCCTCGTCCCGGGGTTGTCCGCTGCTGCTTCACCTGCGACCGCCCGCCCGCGCCCGGAGTCGTCCGACCGGGACCAGACCCGGCAACCAGCTGCCATCTCGCTGCAAAACCGCGGCGAGCGCCGTGACACCCCGCTGCCGATGCGGGACGGCTCGCGGCAGGCGAAGCAGGGGAGCGCGGAGATCCTCCTGCTTCGCCGCGCCGCCCGTTGCCCATAAACCGGGTTGTCCCCACCTGCGACCATTTCGTGAATCCCGGGGCTGTTTCCCGTCTTCTCTAGGAGACATCTCTATCTAGCATCTATCTAGTGGGCCGGTTTGGTCCGAATTTCCGCGAAGCCATGCGGAAACCGGCCAGCAGGCGTGGGAAGGGCCATCCCACCTATCGGGACGGGTCAGCCGAAATCTGGGATGGGGATAACGCCGGAGACTATCCCCTTCCCAGAATTGGGATGGCTCCAGGGGTCCGGCAAACGTGCGGGAGGGGGCGGAGAAACGACGGGGTTATCCCCATCCCTGAAATGGGAAAGGGTCCTGACGGCCTGTCACAGATCCTGGAGGTGCCGATAGAGCGGGTCGTCCGGGGCGACATTATCGATGACATCGATGGCCCACGGCTCGGGGTCCTGCGCCTCGTTCCAGAGCCGGCTGACGTAGAGCATCTCCACCGTGTGCCAGACGTTCTCGCTGTCGCGGACGCGTTGCCACTCGCCCAGCTTGAAGATCGACGGGCGGGAGTTGTCCCGCGGTGCGGCGTAGTACTCGATCACGCCCTGGTTTTGCAGGTCGAGCAGATCGCGCCCGATCGAGGACCGGCTGCGGCCCCCTTTCCAGTCCGCGACCAGATCCTCGATCGTGCACGCCGCGGCCAGCCAGCCACGCTGGTGAAGGTTGGCAAGAAGATGTCCGCGGGACACGACGGTGACGCCGCTCTTCGGGCGCCAGATGCGCATGCGAAGGAGCCGCCACGTGATCGAGGCGGGGGTGCTGGCAAACCGGAGATACTCCAGTTGTTTGAGGTGCCGGTATTCGTCTTTGAGAAACTGGCCACTCATGACCGTGAGAATACGGGGACATTCCGCGCCGGAGAAGTGACTGTGTGGAACATCGGCGGGGTCGACATGGAACAGGACCTTTGGCATGCCCCGTGGGGGTATTGTGGGGCGCCCTCGGTGCGCGTCGGTTTGGCCGATTGCCCCAGTACCCTGACCGCGGGCCCGGTGACGCAGGCCCTGCAGCCAGCACAACTGTCGATGCGCCAGGCCGCCGGGTCCGGGCGGTGACGCGCGGTCACGGGAGCTGGCGCCAGCCAGTCGGCGAGTGATGCAGGAGCGCGCCGCGCCATGCGGCCGGACCGGAACCGCTGGGCTTCGCATGGATGACGCTCGCTTCCGGTGCCGATCCCGGTCGCGCGCCCGGCACGGCGCGGGGCCGGCAGCGAGCGTGTTTCCCAATCACCGATGGGGCAGCCACATGCGCGAACTGCGGCTTCGTGCATCCGGCGGGCAATCCGCACAGCCAGCGGCCATCTGCTGGACAGCTGGTTGGATACGGTGTCGGGCGATGGCCCCGGTCAGTTCGAGGTCAGCCTGTCCGCCCTGATCCTGGATCAAACGCGGACAAGAATACTTATGCGCCAATGCATGCCGCGGCCGCTGATCGCGATGGCAGCCGTCCGGCGGGACCGGCTCAGCCGTCTCCCTCACCCGTCAGGACCAGCCACTGGCGCCCGTCGATCAATTCCCGCGCCGCGTCGAGATGGCCGGTATGCGCGGCGGTTTCCACCAGCACGTGCACGACGATCTCGCGGACGGTCTTGAGCCGCCAGTTGCCGAACAGGTCCGCTGGCCACCACGCGGGGGCAGCGTCGAACGGTACGGCGGCCAGCAGGTCGTTGGCGCGGCCGATCTGCCGCCGGTACTCCGCGATGATCCCCGCGGCAGTCGCTCCGGGTTCGACGCGCCACGCGTTGTCCGTCTCCGGGAGTGCCGCGATGGTGGCCTCATCCCCGCCGACGATGGCCGGGAACCAGAACCGCTCCACATCCAGCGCGAGGTGTTGGACCAGTCCGAGGCAACTCCACCCGGAGGGCAGCACGGGACGGCGCAGGTCCTCCTCGGACAGGCCATCCACAATGGCGAGAATATGCTCGCGCTGCGAGTTCAGCGCGGCAAGCAGGATCACCTTCCCGTGGTTCTCGCCGCGCCGGGCTTCCGGATCCATGTCGTTCTCCACCCCGCCCGGCCGACCTGCCGGGACCGCGAGTATACGGCCCGCCGCGCCCGAGGCAGCGCGAAACTCCGGAACTGGATGCCGCGCGGCATCCAGCCCCGGAGTCCATTCATCTCCGCGGAGCCGCGCGTGGTTCCGCGGTTGCGCTCAGACGAACGTGGCGCAATCCACCTGCGACCACCTGTTGGCCGCCCCGCAGTCGGTCGGGTCCGTGCACTTGCCGCACTGGTACGTGCCGGTGTTGCCGTTCATCCGCGACGAACTCGACCCGGTCACCGTCACGCTCCCACCCAGCAACGCGACGCCGACGCCGCCCACGGTGGTCCCGGTGTTGCCGGTGACGGGGGGCGTTCCGGCCATCGTCAGGGTCGCCCCATCGCTCTTGCCGTTGACCTGGATGCCGCCGGTGATGCCGTCCTCCGTGTTTCCGGAGACCGTGGTGTCGGTCAGCGGGAAGTCGGCGCTCTCCAGCCAGAGTTCGCCGTTGGGCGTGTTGCTGACCTCCCCCCTCGACCTGTCCCGCGCGAGGATCGGCGCATCGCTCGGAGCCGAGACCGTCGCCGGCTTGCAGGCCCGCGGCCGCGATCTCGACGTCGAGGATGCGCTCGATCTCGTGAGGGCCCGACGAGACCGGGCGCCAACGAAACGACGGCATCGCGGGGAACCGGAGGCGATCGTCAGGTGAAGCCGTGTTCCTGCGGCCCTTTGCCAGCGTGCCGGTGCGCCCCACGCAAAACCCGCAATTTCACCCGCAGGAATCACCCGCAGGTTTGGACGATGCGGAATGCTCCGGGCTGCTACCATTCATGTATGCATGGATCGAGTGAAACGCAACCAAACATCGAGGGGTTGATGTTCGGTCAGGCGCTCGCCATGCACCGGCGTGTCGCGGGGCTGACCCAGGAGGACCTCTCGGCGCTGTCGGGTGTCTCGGTACGCACCATTCAGGCGCTCGAGTCAGGCTCCAGCCGCAATGCCCAGCATTCGACCGCCCTGCTGTTGGCCGACGCCCTGCGCCTCGGTCCGGACGACCAGCAATGGTTCCTCTCCGGCGCGAGACGACGCCGCTCCGGGGTG
>CAIPGK010000208.1 GCA_903864575.1 uncultured Chloroflexota bacterium | reverse complement strand
TCGCGCTCCGCGATCGTGAGGCACTCGTCGGTGATGTCGACGATCCGGTCGATCTCCTCCTTCGTGACCACCAGCGGCGGCGCGAAGTGCATCACGTCCCAGATGCGGCTCACCAGTCCGCGCTCCATCGTTTCGTGCTGGAGGGTCTTGGTGAACTGGGAATCCTTGCCCATTTTCTCTTTGGTCTGCTTGTTCTTCACGAAGTCTACGGCGTAGACCATGCCAACGCCGCGGACATCGCCAACGGTCGGGTGAGCGCGCAACTCCTCGAGGCGGGACTTGAGGTAGGCGCCCATCTCGGCGGAGCGCTGAACCAACTGTTCACGCTCGAAAATCTCGAGGTTCGCCAGCGAGGCCGCGCAGGAAACAGGGTGCCCACCGAAGGTAAGCAGGTGGCCCATCGGAACCTTCGGGTTCTCCTTGAAAATCTCGTAGACCTTCTCACTCACGGCCGTGGCAGCGAGCGGCGCATAGCCCGAGGTGATGCCCTTGGCCATCGTCATGATGTCAGGCACGATGCCGTACTGCTCGATCGCGAACATGGTGCCGGTGCGACCGAAGCCGTTGATGACTTCGTCGGCGATGAGCAGGACGCCGTGCTTCTCGGTGATCTCGCGCAGCATTTGCCAGTAGATCTTGTCCGGCACATGGACGCCGGCCGCCGTCGAAATCGGCTCCGCGATCACCGCGGCCACGGTATCCGGGCCCTGGTTCTCGATTTCCTGCTCGACGTACTTCGCAGCCATGATCATGGCCGCCTCGCCCTCGAGGCCGAAGTCACTTCGGTACTTGTCCGGGTGCGGAACATGGGAAACGCCGTACATGAACGGTCCGAACCAGTGCTCGTTCTTGGCATGGGTGAGACTCAGGGCGCCCATCGTCTGACCGTGATAGGAGCGGCGGCGGGCGATGACCTTGTACCGTCGCCCGAAGCCCCGCATCACCTGCACCTGCTTGGCAATCTTGATGGCGGTTTCCACCGCCTCCGAGCCGCCGGAGGAAAAGTAGATGCGATTGAGGTCGCCAGGAAGAATGTCCGCCAGTTTCTCGGCCAGCATGGCGGTCGGGGTGGTCGTGAAGTTCATGGCGTTGGCGTAGGCGAGCCGACCGGCCTGCTTCGCCATCGCCTCGGCGATCTCCTGCCGTCCATGACCAGCGTTGACCACCCAGAGACCGGCGATGCCGTCGATGTATTCCTTGCCGTTGAGGTCCCAGATGGTCGAGCCTTCGCCACGGTCGAAGATGTGCAAGCCGCCGTGCTCGTACTCATCCCAGGTCAGCGTGTGTACCCAGACATGATCGCGGGCAGCATCCACGACGCCGCTGGATCCGGCATCGAACGGAAAGCCATTGATCGAATGCGAAAGGTCCACCTGGGCTGTTTTCGTGACCATGAGGATCGGCCTCCGGATTGACGCGTGAACGACGGCTCGGCTGCCGTCCCCGTGGCGCAACTGTGCCCCACCGGGTCAGGCAAACGATAGCGAATGATAGCAAACTGCATC
>CAIPGK010000207.1 GCA_903864575.1 uncultured Chloroflexota bacterium | reverse complement strand
CCGCTTGGGATTGCGCGGCGCGGCGGCGGCATTGCTGGCGGGGGTTGCTGGCGGTCTTGCCGGGCTGGTCAGCGCCGAGGCGAAGCAGCAGCGGAACCCGGGGGGCGGCCCGTGGGCGGCCGGCCCCTGCGGGCCGAAGCGAAGCGACAACGCCTGCAAGAAGGACGGCGACTGCTGCACGAAGTACTGCCAGAAGGGCGCCGGCGCGAGGCGGGGCCACTGCCGCTGCGTGAAGCCGGGGCAGGCCTGCAAGAAGGGGCAGAGCTGCTGCAGCGGCTCGATCTGCTACGAGGGGCTGTGCATCCGCAACACGCCGTCGAAGATCTGCACCGTGTGCGCGAAGAACTGCGCGTATTCCAGCGTGAACGCGGCCTACGCGGCGGCGAAGCCGGGGGACACGATCTCGATCGGCGTCGGAACGTGGCCGACCGGGATCATGGTCTCGAAGAACATCCGGCTCACTGCCTGCGAGGGTATGGCCGGGGTTCGCCTCGTGCCCGACGGGAGCGTGACCGACAGCGTCAAGCCCGCGATCATCGTTTCCAATCCGAATGACCCTGCCGCCTACACCGTGACCCTCGACGGGCTCGAGTTCGCGGGGTCCGGCAAGGACAACGAGGAGTCGCTGATCTACACCGTCGACAACAACAACATCTCCTTCCGCATCATCGATTGTGCCTTCTCCGATGCCTGGGCAGGGCTGAACCTCGGGAATGGCAATCAAACGGTCGCCGGGAGCACCTTCACCCGATCCTTCTATGGCGCGACCATGACCCTGACCGATGGCGCGGCGACGATCGTCTCCAGTTCGTTCACCGGCTGTGACAGCTACGGCTTCTACGCGATGGGCAACTTCGAGGTGGCCAACCGGCAGAAGTCGGTTTTCCAGTTTTCCGACTGCGAGTTCTCCGGCAATGGCGGCACGGGGCTGATCGTCTACGGCGGCATCGGCATCGCGACCGGCTGCACCCTGACCGGCAATGCCAGCAGCGGCGCCGGCGTGCAATGGGGCGACCTGACGCTCCATAACTCGACCGTCAGCGAAAACACTGCCGATGACTGGGGCGGCGGGGTGTATCTCTACTCGGACACCTACAGCGGCCTCGGCGACGACACCTCCCTGACGCTCCTCGGCACGACGACGATCACCGGCAACACCGCGCCCGACGCGAGCGGCATCGGCGTCGAGGAAAACGGCACCAAGTCCTCAACGGTGACGGGCGCAAGCAGCAGCAACGTCTACGGCAACCTCGTCGGCGACCAGTGCGAGACCTCCACCGACACGACCACCTGGACGAACGTGCCCAACTGCGCGTTCTAGCGCGACTCCGGCGTCATCCCGAGGGACGAGGGATCTCGTGGTGACGCAGGGGCAGGCGAACGCCCTCGTGCCTCGGGATAAGGGACGTACCCGGAACCCATGAACCCAACTGGCCATCAACGTAACACTGAAGGAGAGCCAGCAATGGATTTCGAACGATTCGACCGGATGACCAGGATGCTCGGCGCGGGGCTGACCCGGCGGACCGGGCTGCGGGCCGCCGCCGCTGCACTGATCGGCGCGACGGCCTCTCTCGACGGCGAGGCCGGCGAGGCGCGCGGCCGCGGCGAGGGCCACGGCCGGGAGCGCGGCCAGGCTGGCGGACCCGGCGCGGCTGGCCCGTGCGGCGACGGCTCGGTGAAGGCCAACCGCTGCAAAAAGGGCTCCGACTGCTGCACCGGGCACTGCAACACGGCGAAGCGCCGGTGCCGCTGCCTGCAGCGCGGCAAGTCCTGCAAGACGGATGCGAACTGCTGCGGGACGATGACCTGCACGAAGAAGAAATGCACCCAGCCGCCGAAGCCGGTGCCAACCGGCAAGGCCTGCGGCCCGAAGGACACCTGCGCCAGCGATGACGCGACCTGCACCACCTACGAGGGCGGCTCCCCGGCGGGGACGTACTGCCTGCTGCCCTACCTGACGGCCTGCACCGCGTCGAACCAGTGCGAGACGAGCGATTGCGGCGGCGGCAAGTGCATCTCCTGCTCCTGCGAGGGGTGCGGCGGGACCTGCACGCCGATCGTGTGCCCGACCTGCACCCACCAGACCGTGCAGGCGGCGATCGACGCGGCGGCGGCCGGCGACATCATCACGATCGCGCCGGGGACGTATGCCGAGGACCTCTCCGTATCGAAGACGATCACGCTGAAGGGCTGCCCGGGCGGCGACGTGATCCTGATGAACGTCACCGTGCCGGGGCGCACCATCATGGTGTCCGAGGGCTTCGACCTGACGCTGATCGACGTGATCGTTGACGCCTCCAGCTACCAGGGCGCGCCAAATGACAATGGCGGCATCGACGCCATGGGCAACGTGACGATGTGCCGCAATGCGGTGGTCCGCAACGCCTACCGGGTCTCGGGCTACGACGGCGGCGGCGGCATCCAGATGGGCCGGGTAGCCCCGGGCGGGATCACGCTCACCATGAACGACCAGACCGTGGTCGAGAACTGCACGACCGACCACGATGGGCACTACGGCGGCGGCGTCTACCTGGACTCCTATGCCCACATGGTGATGAACGACTCGTCCGTGGTCCGCAACAACACGATCCCCAGCTCGGGTGAGAGCGGCGGCGCCGGGGTCGGCATCTACATCGGCGCCGACCTCGTGATGAACGACATGGCCAGGATCACCGGGAATCACAGCACCCAGCGGACCGGGGGCGGGGTCAAGGTGTACAGCGGCGGCGGCATCCCGTACGTGCTGCAGATGAACGACCAGGCATCCATTGACAACAATACATCGGGGTGGCAGGGCGGCGGCGTGCACCTGGTCTACGGCAATAGCGACAACCTCGACGCGGTGAAGCTGTCCGGCTCGGCGACCATCGCCAACAACACGTCCGACAGTTATGCCGGGGGCATCGCGCTCGAGGGCGGCGTGATCACGTTGGCGGACTCCGCGAGCATCACCGGCAATAGCGCGCCCTACGCAGGCGGCATCTATTCCCAGGGAGGGGCCGCCTGGACCGCGGCGCACAGCGTCGTCCTGTCCGGCGAGGCAACCGTTTCCGGGAACACGGTGGACAGCTACGGAGGCGGCATCTACGCCGACGGTGCCCTGATCCTGGTCGAGGACTCGGCCATGATCAGCGGCAACACCGCTGGCAAGGATGGGGGCGGCGTGTACATGAAGTTGCGGTACCAGACTAATTCGACGCTCGAGATCACCGGGTCGGCGACGATCAGCGGGAACACCGCGGCGCAGGGCGGCGGCGTCTTCGCGGTGGACAACAACCAGACGGTGACCGGCGCCGCCGCGATCACGGGCAACACCCCGGACAACTGCGTGGGCGCGACGGGCTGCTGATCGTCGCGGTGGGGAGGACGCAGATGGAATCGGAACTGTTCGATCACGCGATCAGGATGCTTGGCGCGGGGGCGACCCGCCGGGCGGGGCTGCGGGCTGCCGTGGCCGCGCTCCTCGGGGCGAGCGCCGCCGGAGAGGCGGTGGCGGGCAATGAGCACGGGCGCGCAACGGAGAAGCGCGCCGGCGGGGAGGGCGGGCCCTGCGGCGACGGGTCGGCGAAGGCGAACCGCTGCGCGAAACCCAACGACTGCTGCACGGGGATTTGCGCGAGGAACCATCGTTGCCGCTGCCGGAAGAAGAACAGGAAGTGCAAGCAGGACCGGAACTGCTGCGGCGCGCTGTCCTGCGTCAAGAAGAAATGCGCGCCGCCGCCGAAGCCGCCGGCGCCGGTGCCGACCGGCGGGTCCTGCGGCCCAACGGACACCTGCGCCAACGATGACGCCACCTGCACCACCTATGAAGGCGGCTCTCCGGCGGGGACGTACTGCCTGCTGGACACGGGGGGCGCCTGCACCGCGGAGACCCAGTGCGCTTCGGGCCGGTGCGACGGCGGCGCGTGCGGAACCTGCTCCTGCGGCGCCTGCGCCGGGGCATGCGTGCCGACGGTGTGCGCCACCTGCGCGCACACGACGGTGCAGGCGGCGATCGACGCGGCGGCCGCCGGGGACGTCATCGCGATCGCGCCGGGAACCTACGACGAGGATCTCACCGTGACGCAGAGCGTGACGCTGCGAGGCTGTCCCGGCGGCGAGGTGATCCTGAAGAACGCCACGCTCGGGTCGCGGACCCTCCTGGCTACCGGGACCGATCTCGTCCTGATCGATGTCGTCATCGAGGGCTACGACCAGCGGCCGAGCTCGGGCGGCGGCGGAGTCGCGTCTACGGGCAACGTGACGCTCTGCGGCAATGCTGCCGTGCGCAACATTTTCCAGACCTCCGCGGCCTTGTCCATGGCTGGAGGATTGCTAACGCTGCTGGCAATGAACGATCAGTCCGCGGTGCATGGCTGCGAGTCGACCGGTGTGGTGCTTGGCGACTTCGCCAGCCTCACGATGAACGACCGCTCAGCGATCCGCGACAACATCGGGACCGCGGGCGCCGGCGTCTTCATGATCGCTGCGTCCGGCGCCGGCGCGATCGAGATGAACGACGCGTCGTCCATCTCCGGAAATCAGGCGACTGGCTCCGGAGGCGGCGGCGGCATCTACGCGTTTTCGACGGGCTACGGGCCCGTTCTGCTCACGATGAACGATGACGCAACGATTACCGGGAACACGTCGGTCGGCCCGGGCGGAGGAGCCGTGGTGACCTTCGGTCCGCACGACGGCAATGGCGCGGTCCGACTCGCCGGGCGGGCCGCCATCAGTGGAAACCACTCGGATTCCTACGGCGGCGGCGGTCTGTTCGCGGGCGTGCCAGTAAACCTGGCCGACGAGTCCGTGATCGCGGACAACACAGCGCCGTGGGCGGCAGGACTGGGCATGAGTCTTGTCACCACGCCATTCGCGGGATTCACGGGCCTGACCCTGTCCGGCGACGCCGCGATCAGCGGGAACACCGCCAGCACCGGCGTGGGCGGCGGCGTCTGGGTGGGCGGGGCGTCGATCACCATGGCGGGGTCATCCACCGTCACCGGGAACAGCACCCCGACGGCGGGCGGCGGGATCTATCTCGCGGGCGCCGGGGGCGTGGATGCCCGGTTGGATATCACCGAATCGGCGACGGTCACGGGAAACACCGCCGGGACGCAGGGCGGGGGCGTGGGCGCCGCCACGGTCGGCAACGTGGTGACCGGAGCGGCGGCGATCACCGGCAACACGCCCGACAACTGCCTCGGCGCGACGGGCTGCTGATCGCGCGGGAGCCGGTCATCTGGTCTCCGGCCCCTCGG
>CAIPGK010000206.1 GCA_903864575.1 uncultured Chloroflexota bacterium | reverse complement strand
GGGCGCAGCTTGGCTCGAGCCTCGCGAGCGTCATCCCGAAACTGGAGGACCTCGGCCTCATCGAGCGCACGGTTCGGAGCGCCGACTCGCGTGGAGCCCCGCGCGGCGAGCGGTTCGTTCGGCTCATCGACCCGGATGCCCTCCCACTGAACAGCCGCTCGGCGAAACAGCGCGCGCTGGTCGAGTACCTGCTTCAGCGCCGCCGGCTCTCGATTGACGGGCAGGACCCCCTCGTTCCGGCCGCCGAGGCCACCGGACGTGGCGGCGCGGATCGGGCAGCCATCACCGCGCTCATCGACAAGGGCGCGATCGAGGAGATCGTCGTTCCCGGCGCTGTCGCTGCCGATTCCGAACCGGAGACGATGATCCCCGTCCTCACCCCGTCGCAGGCCGATGCGTGGCGGACCATCGAGGCCTCTCTCGCCTCCCGCGACAGCACCCCGTTCCTGCTGCATGGTGTAACCGGCAGCGGAAAGACCGAGGTCTATCTCCGCGCCGTCGCATGGTGCCTCCGGCACGATCGCGGCGCCATCATCCTCGTGCCGGAGATTACGCTCGCCTCGCAGGTGGTGCGACGATTCGCCGCACGGTTCCCCGGACAGGTCGCCGTGCTCCACTCCGCGCTCTCGGATGGCGAGCGGGCGCAAACGTGGCGCGCGATTCGCGACGGCCAGTGCCGGGTCGTGGTCGGACCGCGTTCCGCGCTCTTCGCCCCGATGCCAGACCTCGGGCTGATCGTGCTCGATGAGGAGCACGAGTCAGCCTACAAACAGGATGCTGAACCGCGGTATCACGCCCGCAGCCTCGCCGAGCACATCGGCGCGACGATGGGCGCGACCGTCATACTTGGGAGCGCCACCCCTGCCATCGAAACGGCGTGGCGGGCCGAACAGGGCGCCATTCGCTTGCTGGTGCTCCCCGATCGCGTCGGCCCGGGCTTCGTCGATGCCGGAGGTCAGCGCCGTCCCGGCACGCTTGAACTGCCACCGGTCGAAATCGTCGACATGCGCCTCGAATTGCACCGGGGGAACCCATCCCTCTTCTCGTTGCCGCTGCAGGAAACGATCGCTGACACGCTTGCACGGGGTGAACAGACCATCCTCTTCCTGAACCGTCGCGGGCTCGCCACGGTCGTCCTCTGTCGCTCCTGCGGCCATACCCTTCTCTGCCCGTGGTGCGACATCCCACTCGTTTATCATGGCGACCGCGGCTACCTCCTCTGCCACCGCTGTGACCACCGCGCCACGCCACCCGGCCGATGCCCCGATTGCGCCGGCACGCTCAACTTCTTCGGAGCCGGTACGCAGCGAGTCGAGCAGGAGGTCCAACGGCTCTTCCCGACCGCGCGAATTCTTCGCTGGGACCAGGACACGGTCAGGCGGAAGGGCAGCCACGAGGCGCTTCTGCGCCAGGTGGAGCGGCACGAGGCCGACATTGTGGTCGGCACGCAGATGGTGGCGAAAGGGCTCGACCTTCCGCTTGTGACGGCTATCGGCGTGATTAACGCCGACACCATGCTTCACCTTCCCGATTTCCGTGCCGGAGAGCGAACATTCCAGCTT
Organism: uncultured Chloroflexota bacterium; assembly: GCA_903864575.1. Taxonomy (GTDB): domain Bacteria; phylum Chloroflexota; class Chloroflexia; order Thermomicrobiales; family UBA6265; genus CADCWF01. The sequence goes on along the minus strand of CAIPGK010000206.1, from coordinate 1,122 downwards.
CTGACCCAGGTGGCTGGTCGGGCAGGTCGGCGCGGCGGTGGGTCTCGCGTCATCGTACAGAGCTATACCCCCGAGCACTATGCGATCCAGGCCGCCGCCCGTCACGACTACGATGCCTTCTTCCTCGAGGAAATCGACTTCCGGCGCGCCCATCGGTACCCGCCATTCGGCCGCATGGTGCGGTATCTGGTCCGAGACGCGGAAGAGAACCGGGCATCGGCGGCAGCCGAGGAGATGGCGCGTCGCGTCGATCTTCACGCGCGACGGTCGAGGGTCCCGATCGAGATCCTCGGCCCCACGCCCGCGTTCGCGACGCGTGTCCGCGGCCTGTACCAGTGGCAGTTCGTCATCCGCGCCGACGATCTCGAACCGCTCCTCGATGGCTTGCCGGCCCCCCCCGGCTGGGTGGTCGATGTCGATCCGCAAAGTCTCCTGTGACGGAATACGCGGGAACCGCTAGGCTTTCCCATGCAGACATCGCGCGGTCAGCGCCGCCGGGTTCTCTGGTGGCCGCCACGCGTGACCGAGACATCGTGCGAGACACACAAGGAAGGATGACCTCGATGGGCGCGAAATGGCTTTCGGTGGCCGGTATCGCAATGGCGGGCAGCATTGCCCTCGCTGGTTGCGGCCCGATGCCCGACGATGGCGTCAACTCCGGGAATCCTGTCGTCGGCACCGCGGACGCCGGCATCACGGGCATCACGGATGTGATGGCCTCGCCGGATCCCGCGATGGATGTTCCTGCATCCACTGATGCCACGCCTGAGATTGACGCCATTGAGGCCGAAGGCACGATCGTCTCCCTCAAGGACGGCAAGCTCGACCCGTTTTCAGTCGAGGCGCAGCCGGGCGATCCGGTGGTGCTGACGGTGAACGGCGACGGCGCCGAGCACACCTTCGAGATCAAGAACCTCGTGGACTCGATGAAGATCGCTGCCAGCGGCCAGACCAACGTCGAGTTCGTCGCCGCCGAAGAACCCGGAACGTTCGAAATCCTGATCGACGGCAAGCCGGGCGGGGAGTTCAAGTCGATGGACGCAGCCGGCCAGTCCTGATCCTGCTGCCACTGTCGCTTTCACAGGGCCTCTGGAACCGGGCGGTCGCCAACGCGGCCGCCCG
>CAIPGK010000205.1 GCA_903864575.1 uncultured Chloroflexota bacterium | reverse complement strand
CCCGAGCAGCACCGCTCCCAGCGCAAACAGGAGCGCGCAAACCAGCACCGCGCTGGTTCGCCTGGTCGATCGTCCCGGCATTCCACGTCTCCTTCGCCACCTGCCCGGCGAACGGAAAGCGGCCGGGGATGCCACCCCGGCCGCCTCACATCGCGCGCGCGAGGTCAGACCCGTGCCTTCGCGGTCGCCGCGCCGTGGCAGTGCTTGTACTTCTTTCCAGACCCGCAGGGACACATCTCGTTCGGCCCAATCTTGCGGGTCTTGATCGGCGATTGGGTCTTTCCGTCCGGGTTCGGGGTGGCTGGGGCATTGCCCTCGTCGTCGGTGACCGCTGTTCGCAGCGGCTGCTGCGCGGCGGCCGGCTGCACCCGGTAGACGGTGTGCGCGACGTCGTGCCCGATCGCTCCCTGCAACTCGCCGAAGATCCGGTAACCCTCGGTCTTGTAGACCACGAGGGGATCCTTCTGCCCGTAGGCCTGCAAGTTCACGCCCTCGCGCAGCTCGTCCATATCGGCCAGGTGTTGCACCCAGAGCTTGTCGAGAATCGTGAGCAACACATGGCGCTCGACCTTCCGCATGACCTCCGGTCCGAAACGGGCCTCGACCTCGTCGTAGGACGCGCTGGCATCGGCGAGCAGGAACTCGACGAGCGCCTCCCGGTCGTGCTCGCGCTCCTCGATGTCGGAAATCGTCACCTTCGTATTCGGCACGAGCCCGGCGTAGGCCTCATACATCGCGTCGAGATCGGTCTCGGTGTCGCGGCCATCGCCAAGGTGGCCGTCGACGATCCGCTCCACCTCGGCCTCGATCATCTGCCAGATGCGCTCCTGCTGGTCGTCGCCATCCAGGATGTTCCGGCGAATCTCGTAGATCACCTCGCGGTGGCGGTTCATCACGTCATCGTACTGGACGACATGCTTGCGCAGGTCAAAGTTGTGGCCCTCGACCTTCACCTGGGCGTTCTCGATGGACTTGGTGATGATCCCATGCTCGATCGGGACGTCCTCCTCCATGCCGAGACGCTCCATCAGGCCGCCGATGCGCTCGGAGCCGAAGCGGCGCATCAGTTCATCCTCGAGGGAGACGTAGAAGCGGCTCGATCCGGGGTCACCCTGCCGCCCGGCGCGTCCGCGCAACTGGTTGTCGATGCGCCGCGCCTCATGCCGCTCGGTGCCGATGATGTGCAGGCCGCCCGCTTCCTTGACGCCGGGACCGAGCACGATGTCCGTGCCGCGCCCCGCCATGTTGGTGGCAATGGTGACGACGCCCGGCTGTCCCGCGCCGGAGACGATCGCCGCTTCGCGCTCGTGCTGCTTGGCGTTCAGGACATCATGGGGGACCTTGTGGGCCTCCAGCAACTTGCTCAGCCGCTCGCTGGCCTCGATGCTCGCCGTACCGACGAGCACCGGCCGGCCCTTCGCCCGCATCTCCTCGATTTCCTGGACCACCGCGTTGAACTTGCCGCGCTCGTTCTTGAAGACGAGGTCCGGGCTGTCGTCCCGGACCACCGACCGGTTGGTCGGGATGGGCACCACGTCGAGACTGTAGATGCGCCGGAACTCCTCCGCTTCGGTCTTGGCGGTGCCGGTCATGCCGGAGAGCTTGTCGTACATCCGGAAGTAGTTCTGGAACGTGATCGTCGCGAGGGTGACGTTCTGCCGGCGGACTCGCACCCCCTCCTTCGCCTCGATCGCCTGGTGCAGGCCTTCGCTGTACCGGCGCCCAACCATCATGCGGCCGGTGAACTCGTCGACGATGATCACCTCGCCCTCGCGGACGATGTAGTCCTTGTCGCGGACGAAAATCGCGTGGGCCTTCAACGCCTGTTCGAGGTAGTGAGTCAGATCGATGTAGCGCTCGTCGTAGATCGACTCGCCGGCCGGAATCTGGAGCAGTTCCTCGACCCGGTCGATGCCGTCCTCGGTCAGCGTCGCCGTCTTGTGCTTGACGTCGACCTCGTAATCCTTGTCCTTCTTCAGGGCCCGGACCACCTGCGCGAACTGGTAGTACTTGTCAGTGGCCTGCTCGGCCTGTCCGGAGATGATGAGCGGCGTCCGCGCCTCGTCGATGAGGATGTTGTCCACCTCGTCGACGATCGCGTAGACCAGTTCCCGCTGCACCATGCGGTCCAGGCTCGCGACCATGTTGTCTCGCAGGTAGTCGAAGCCGAATTCGTTGTTGGTGCCGTAGGTGATGTCGGCCAGGTAGGCCTCGCGGCGCTCGACCGGACGCAGGTGGGCCAGCCGCACGTCCTCGCTCTCCCACTCGGGGTCGTACATGAACGCCGACTCGTGCTGGATGCAGGCGGTGGACATCCCGAGAGCGTGGTAGACCTGTCCCATCCACTGCGCGTCGCGCTTGGCGAGGTAGTCGTTGACGGTCACGACATGAACGCCGCGCCCGGAGACCGCGTTCAGCGCGACCGCGAGCGTGGCCGTAAGGGTCTTGCCCTCTCCCGTGCGCATTTCGGCAATCTTGCCGCTGTGAAGCACGGCGCCGCCGATCAACTGCACATCATAGTGACGTTGGCCGAGGCGGCGCTTCGCGACCTCCCTGGTCGCGGCGAACGATTCGGGCAACAGTTGGTCGAGCGTCTCCCCTGCCGCGATCCGGGAGCGGAACTGCAGGGTGAGGTCGCGCAACTCCTCGTCGGAACGTGCCTCCATCTGCGGTTCGAGCGCATTTACCCGGGGCACGACCGCCAGGAACGGCTTGATGGAGGCCTCGTTGGGATCGCCAAAAACCTTGTAGAGCAGTTTCTTCATCGGTCAGGATGGGCCTTCACGAACGCCGGCCAACCGGCGACGGGCGCAATGCGGATTCGAACCGATGAAGTATACGGTTCAGCGTCGAATCAGGGTTCATCCGGGGACGGTGCGGGCCTCTCAGCGATCCTCCGGGGGCATTGCCGGGACCGGGATATCACGCCTCCGATGCCCAGCCACGAGGTCGAGCGCATCCTCGACCGATGGCGCAGTCAGCATCAGGTCCCGGTTCGCGCGCGGGATGAATCCCTCCTCCGTCGCCCGGTCCACCATCATGGCCAGCGGGTCCCAGAATCCCTCCACATCCAGCAGAATGCACGGTTTGGCGTGAAACCCGAGTTGCGCCCACGTCAGCACCTCGAAGAATTCCTCGAAGGTGCCGAACCCGCCCGGCAGGGCAATGAACGCATCCGCGCGGTCGGCCATTTCCTGCTTGCGCTCGTGCATCGATCCGACCACCAGCAACTCGCTCAACCCGGTATGCCCGACCTCGCGCCGCCACAAGGCATCCGGGATGACTCCGGTCACCTGACCGCCAGCGGCGAGCGCGGCGTCCGCCACCGCGCCCATCAGACCGACCCGGCCGCCGCCGAAGACCAGCCCCCACCCACGCCCGGCAACAGCCGAACCGAGGGCCGTGGCCGCGGCGAGATAGGCCGGGTTCGCGCCATCGCGCGAGCCGCAGAAGACGCACACCGTGGTCGGAGCCATCCCGCGAGATCCTTTCCCTACCGTTCGGCCACCGCCGTGCTACCGTGCCGGGAGTATCGCCGCAGTTGGGGGCCGGGATCGTGAACGACTCGTCAACCTTCGCGCGCCGCGTCAAGGCCATTGTCGCCCGCATCCCTGCTGGACGGGTGACGACCTATGGCGCGATCGCCCGCGCGCTCGGCTCTCCGCGCGCAAGCCGGATCGTCGGCGGCGCGCTCTCCCGCGTCGCGGACGACGACCTGCCCTGCCATCGCGTGGTAGACCGCGACGGCAGGCTCTCCGGCGGCTGGGCTTTCGGGCACCCCGAGGTCATGCGCGCCCTGCTTCATGATGAGGGAGTTCCCTTTCTCACCGAGGACCGCGTCGACCTGGGCGCCTGCTTCTGGGACCCGGCAGATATGTGAAGGAGCCGGACTCTACTGCGACTCGATCCGGTCTCCGGCCTCGATCAGCCGGTCATCCCACCTGCGGCGGGGGATCGCGACGCCGTTGACCGTCACGCGGCCCATCCCGGAAAGGCCGGCGTCGGCGAGCAGGTCGGCGACCGACGTGTCCGGTTCGAGCGGCACGACATCCCCGTTCAACGTGACCGTCTGCTCGGCCTCGTGCCGGGGCGGCAGCGCGGCGGCGATGTCCGAAATCGCCAAGCCAGGGAGAACGGGAACGATGACGCCTTCGCACCCAGCCCGAATGGCCGAAGCCGCGCCGTCAGCATCACCCACCCGCGCAAGCACCGGAAACCAACTCGACTCCACCGCGGCGCGCACGTCCGGCGCACCCAGGCCATCCAGCGAAACGACGAGAAAATCCAACCCATGCGCGACCGCCGCAACCTCGGGCGCTCCGACCTCCCGGCCCAGCGGCAGACCCGGGCCCAGCATCCGGCGGGCCTCGCCGCTGCTCATCCCCGACTCCGGCAGCAATGCCCCAGCACCCGCCGCGCTCGCAGCCGACGGCGATCCGGCCAGCACCACCGGTACGTCAACCCAGCCTGCGATCGCCGCGACTCCCGCGATCGCCTCATCGGGGCCTGCCGCGCCCGCATCCAGCAGGACCGAATCGACCCCGGACGCAACCGCTGTCCGCACGGCTTGCTCCACCCCGGGCAGATCGCCGAGCGCGACGGCTACCGCCAACCTCGGCACGAAACCTTCGTTCATTCCGCTCATGTCGCGCTTGCTCCCGCTCCGGCGAGGCAGGGCAGGCTATCCTCGCGGGTACGTTGAACCGCATCACTCGGGAGTTTCAGCATGTTTCCGCCCGCTCTCATGATGAGCCGCACCAGCCGCCGCGGCCTCCTGACCGGGGCAGCCGCGCTCGCCGCACTGCTCGCGGCGCCCGGCTTCACTCCCCTTCTCGCGCAGGATGCCACGCCAGCTGCAAGTGGCGACCCCCTCTCCGCATGGAACGACGGCGCAGCGAAGCAGGCGATCCGTGATTTCGTCGCCTCCGTAACCGATCCGGCCAGCCCGGATTTCGTCATCCCCGAGGACCGCGCCGCAGTCTTCGATCTCGACGGCACGCTCTGGGTGGAACGCCCGGTCTACGTCGACCTCATGTTCGCCGAGGACCGCGCGCGCGATCTGATCGCCGCCACCCCAACCCTCGCGAAGGCCACGCCTTACGCCGATTTGGTCTCGCTCGACGACCACACGCTCGTGGCGCTGCCACCGGAAGACGTGACGGAACTGGTCGTCGATCCGTTCACCGGAGAGACCCCGGGGGAGTACCACGATCTCGCGGTTCGTTGGCTCGCAACAGCCGAAAATGGCTACTACGACCGGCGCGTGGTCGCACTTGCCTACGTTCCGATGATCCAGGCGATGCGGTTTCTGGAAGCCAACGGATTCACCGTCTACATGGCGTCCGCGGGAGACATTCAGTTCCTTCGCGCCCATGCCGAGCCGGTCTTCGGCATCCCGCCCGCGCAGGTGATCGGCATGATGGTCGGGCTCGATGTGACCCCGGGAGATGCGCCCGGTGAGACGGAACTCCAACGCACCGATCAGGTTGCGTTTCCCGTCTGGGGTGACGACAAGGCGATCGCCGTCGAACGGCACGTCGGAATCCGCCCCATCCTCGCCGTGGGCAATTCCGACGGCGACATGGCGATGCTCGGCTGGACCCTCGCCAGCCCCGCCGCGCATCTCGCGATGATCGTCTGGCACGACGACGCGGTCCGCGAGTTCGACTACGGCCCCACCAACGGCATGACGCAGACTCGCGCCGAACTGGAATCGCTCGGCATCGTGATCATCAGCATGAAAGACGATTTCAGGGTCCTTTTCGCACCAGGCGACGGGCCAGTCGTTACGCCCTGACGACACCGGCGTTGACGAGCCGCAATCCCGGCCGGTTCCTGCCCGGCCGCGAGAACGCGATCCCTACCTCCCGATGGCCTGCGCCAGCCGGCGGGTCGCCTCGGCCGGATCGGCCGCCTTCAGAATTGCCGATATGACCGCGACTCCGTCCGCTCCGGTCGCCATCACCTCCGGTGCGTTGGCGATGGTGATGCCGCCGATGCCGACCACCGGAACCGGCGAGATCGCCAGTTGCAGCTTTAGCCCGGCGATGCCCAACGGCGCGCCCGCGTCGGCTTTTGAGCCTGTCGCGTAGACCGGCCCGAGCCCGACGTAATCCGCTCCCATCCGGGCTGACGCCATGACGTGCTCGTCCGTCTGCGGCGAGTAGCCGATGATGAAGCCCGCGGGAACCATTCCCCGCACGACATCCACCGGCAGATCGCTCACCCCGACGTGCACACCGTCCGCGCCGCAGGCCAGCGCGATGTCGAGCCGATCGTTGATGATGAACAGTGCGCCGTACTGGCCGCAGAGGGTCTTCAGGGTCACTGCCCTGCGCCAGAAGTCGTAGCCGTCGAGGTGCTTGGCCCGCAGTTGCACGCAGGTCGCCCCGCCGTCCAGCGATGCCTGCGTCGCGCCGATCAGATCATCGGTCGCCTCCGGGTCGGAGACGAGGTACACCCGCAACCGCTCGCGCAATTCGTCCGCCGGGAACCGTCCGCCGTTCGCCATGTCGCCGTCCTCGCGTTCCGTGGTGCGATCAGCCGTCGATGCGGCGAGTCGCCCAGAAGTGATCCACCGGTGAATGACCGTCACCGATGACGTAGCCGTGGCGCAGCGCCGCGGTCAGGTAGCGCTTGGCGGCGGCGATCGCCGCCAGCGGATCGAGACCGAGGGCGAGATTCGCGGCGATCGCGGCGGAAAAGGTGCAGCCCGTTCCGTGGGTGGCCGTCGTCTCGATCCGTTCGGCGCGGAGTTCGTGGAATCCCGATCCGTCCCAAATCACATCTACCGGTTCGCCCGGAAGGTGGCCGCCCTTCACCACCACCACCTTCGGCCCGAGTGCGGAAATGGCTTTCGCCGCTTCCCGCGCCGCGTCAAGGGTGGTGATCTCCATTCCGGTCAGCACCTCGGCCTCCGGCACGTTCGGTGTGACCACCGTCGCCAGCGGCAGCAGATCCCGCTTGACAATCTTCACCGCGTTCGGCTGCAACAGGTGATCGCCGCTCTTTGCGACCATCACCGGATCGACCACCAACGGCAGTCCCCACGCCTCGAGCCGGTTGGCCACCACCTCGACAATGCTCGCCGCCGAGAGCATCCCGGTCTTGACCGCGTGCGCCCCGATGTCCTCCAGCGTAACGTCGATCTGGGCGATCACGACCTCCTCCGGCACCTCCGCGATGGCAAAAACGCCCCGCGTACTCTGTGCCGTCACGGCAGTGACCGCGCAGGTTCCATACACGCCGTGGGCCGCGAACGTCTTGAGGTCGGCCTGGATGCCCGCGCCCCCTCCCGAATCGCTGCCGGCGATCGTCATCGCCTTTCGAGGTTCGCGCCCCTCTCGCGCCGCTTCCACCATGGAGCTGCTCTCCCGTCCGCTGCAATCGTCCTCGTGAGGGAAGGGTACGCCATCCGGCGGCAGCGACGGCGGACAGGATGCTCCACTCCGAAGATTTACTCAGACAGCAGACTGGTGCATAATCTGACCGGGCCGATTCCCAGAGGCTCACCCCCGAACAATGCAATTCGTCCGCCTGATCCTGCGCTTCCCCGCCGTGAGGATCGTCATGTCTACCGGGTCATTCTCCCCTCGTTCCGGCATCGTGCCGGATCGTCTCCGAAATCCATTGACTGGTTCCGTGGCCGCTGCGTTGCTTTGCACGCTCGTCCTCGGCTTCCTCGTGCTGTTCGCGGGCCGCGGCGGGGACCCGGAAAGGAGCGTGCCGGCCCCGGACGTGCCGGACCCCACCCACATGGCTGCCCCGCCGAACTTCGCGATCCATCCCGTGACCGCTACCCCATCGCCAGCCGTGTCGCCGCCGACCGCGACGCCAACCGATCAATCGACCGACACGCCGACCCCGACAGTCAGACTCTCGCCCACGCCCACGCCCACGCCCTCGGCAACCGCGACGGCGACGCCGTTACCCACACCCGACCCGGTTTTCGAACTCGAGGGCGCGGGCCTCGCCGCGCTGGTCGATCAACCATGGCTGCTCAGGGGAGAGATTCTCGGCAAATCCTCAGCCCCATCGCCGGGACAGCTCTGGCTGACCGCACCCCGTCTCTCGCCGGCAGGTCCATTCGCCATCGAGGCCGAAATCGCGGTCGATCCACCCGCCGCGGATGCCTGCGACGCCTCCTACGGCCTGGTCGTCAACGCGCAGGCGCTCGTCTGGGGCGCGGGCGTCACATTCCCATGCGACCGGGCCGGCGCGGTCACCGCGCGCATCAGCGACATCTCGAATCCGGCCGACGGGTACGCTGCAGATCGCCTGATCCGCCAGAAACCGGCAACGATCGACCCGGCAGGCTGGCACACCCTGCGGCTCGAGGTCCGGGGCAACGATCTCCGGCTTTCGATTGACGGCGTCCTCACCGTCAAGGCCGAGGATCCCGCACTGTGGGACGTCGACGCCTCCCCCGCCCTCGCGGTCGGCCTCTGGAGCGACGGCATCGAGACGCAGGTGCGCCGCTTCGCGATCTACCCGATCGACCCGGAGGCGCGGCTCATCCCCTGAGCCGGGTCCCCGCCGGATCGTATCGCGGCTCGTCCTGGGCGGCCGCGCTGTACCGCTTGCCGAAGAACTCGACATCGACCGACGTCCTGCGGACCGCTGCGGCGGCGGGCAGGTAGGCGTAGGCGAGACTCTGCCCAACACTGAATCCATATCCCGCGCTGGTGACATACCCAACGGCATCCCCATCGACGAAGACCGGCTCCTTGCCCATGAGCACAATCGTCGGGTCATCCAGCGCAAGGCAGGCGAGCCGAACATCAGGTTCGCGCTCCGCCATCTGCAGGAAAGCCTCCCGACCGATGAAGTCGCCCTTCGCGGGCTTCACCGCCCATGCGAGCCCGGCCTCATGGGGCGTCCGCTCGGTGTCCATGTCCACTCCCCAGAGCCGGTATCCTTTTTCAAGCCGCAGCGTGTCGAACGCAGCCCGGCCTCCCGCGATCACGCCACTCTCCTGCCCTGCGTCCCAGAGCAGCGACCACAGCCGCGCGCCATACTCCGGCGCGCAGTAGAGCTCCCAGCCAAGTTCGCCGACATAGCTCACCCGCATCGCCGTTACCGGGACCTCGCCGATTTCTCGCTGCCGGGCCGTGTAGTAGGGGAATGCCGCGTCAGACCATCCGTCCATGCTCGTGCGCTCGACCACCCGCCGCGCCTCCGGTCCCCAGATGCCGATACAGCACAGCGCGGAGGTGATGTCGCGAACCTGCACCGTCGGATCGCTCGCGGCAAAATGGCGGAGCCATGCGACATCCAGCACGCCGTTGGCACCGATCTGGAACCGGTCTTCGGACAATCGCGCGACCGTCACGTCGGAGCGGATCGTTCCGCGCTGATCGAGCAGCAGCGCATAGGTGACGCTGCCGACCTTGCGAGCCACCTTCGCGCTGCACATCTGCTCGAGAAACGCCGCCGCGCCCGCACCGGCAACCTCGAACTTCGGCAACGCGCTCATGTCGAACATCGCAACGCCGTCGCGCGTCGCCTGGTGCTCGGCCCCCGAAATGGGGGACCAGAACCGCCCGGACCATCCGGGCCGCTCGGCAACAGGGAATCGCTCCAGAAGCTGGGAATTCGCGCCGTACCAGCGGGCGAGCTCCCAGCCGCGCGACTCGAAGAAAACCGCGCCAAGCTCGCGCTGCTGCTGGTGGAACGGGGTCGTCCTGAGCGGCCGGGGCTCCTCCATCGGTTGCAGCGGGTGAATGACATCGTAGACCTCGCGGTACTGCTGTGCGCCCCGCGCCCGGATGTACGAGCGGGTCATCGCGTGCGGCTCGAAGCGGTTGATGTCGCAATCGCGCATGTCCTCGGCAGGGCGTCCTTCGGTCAACCACTCAGCCACCGCGCGAGCCGCCCCCGCCGAATGGGTGATCCAGATCGCCATCGCGCTCCAGAATCCGCGCAGGTGAGCGCTTTCACCCAGGAGCGGCATCCCGTCAGGAGTGAAGGAGAACATGCCGTTCAGCGATTCCCGCTCCTCGGCGGCCTCGAGGAAAGGCAACAGGCGGCGGGCATCCTCCCAGGCCTGCGCGAAGGTTTCCCGGTTGAAGGCGTTGCTCGCGGGCATGTCATCCGGCTCGCCATGGGCGCGTATCTCCGCGGCATCGACCAGCACCGGCTCATGCTGGTAGGACCCCACCGCGAAGTGGTCGTCCCGGTGACGGAAGTAGAGATCGCGGTCCTGGTGGCGGAGCACGGGCCACAGCGCCTCGCGGTCCGCGTTCGCGAACTCCGGCATGGGCGCGGTCCACACGAACTGGTGCTCCACCGGCATCAGCGGCACCGGCACGCCGGCGAACCGGCCGATCTTCGGCCCCCAGATGCCCGCACAGACCAGCACCCGGTCGGTCGCAATCGTCCCCCGCGGCGTGACGACCCCGGTCACCCGGCCATTTGCCTGCTCGATCCCGATCACCGGGCACCGGTCGTGCACCTCCACCGCGGCGCCGCAGTCGCGGATCATCGCCTCCACCGCGCGCACCGGCTTGGCGACGCCGTCGCCCGGCACCCAGTACGCGCCGAGAATGACCGAGGGATCGATCCAGGGCATTTTCTCGACAGCCTGCTCCGGAGTAAGCAGCGCTGCCCCGGCCACGCCCCACGAATGAGCCCAGCCGAGTTTGCGCTTCAGATCCTCCATCCGCGCCGGCGTTTCGGCTACCTCGAGGCTGCCGACGCCGTACCAGCAGGGCTGCCCGTCAAGATCGGTCGCCGCCAGGTGGGCGACTGTCTCCTTCGCAAAGGTGGTCAGGATCTTGCTGCCAGAGGTCTGGAAGACGATTCCCGGCGCATGGGATGACGACCCGCCGGTCTTCGGGAATGGTCCCTGTTCGAGCACGACGATATCGGTCCATCCGCGGCGCGCGAGGTGCCAGGCGGCGGTTGCTCCGACGATCCCCGCTCCCACGATGACCAACGACGCCCGTTTCCGCATCGTCCTGCTCCTGTTCCACGCCATCGACGGCTGTCCCTGTCTGTCCCGGCAGGATAGCCTACACCCGCGCCGGCGCCACGAAAAACCGCCCCGCCCCGGCGAACCGGGGTCAGGGCGGCGTCCGCGTGCGTCCCGCCTGCTAGACGCGGGCGGGGTCCACGGTCTCCTGCGCGGCGCGAGTCGCGGCGTTGACATCGGCGGCCGCTGCATCGATCGCGCCAGCCGGGTTCGTCTCACCAAGAACGCCGCTTTCCGCCTCGGTCTTGAACTCCCGGACGCCCTGACCGAGCGACTTCGCCACCGACGGCAACTTTCCAGCGCCGAAGATGATCAACACGATCACCAGGACGATCACCAGTTCCTGCCAGCCGAGACCTGCCATGCCAGTTACTCTCCTCGATTCGTTCGCGGATCCTGTCGCGCTCCGCAGCGTCGCGGGGATGCGAGTCGATCCCCTTTCGTGCGGAACGATACACGCCGGCGAAAAATAGCAGCCTCCCGGTACACTCCCCGCCGTGAATGAAACGGAACGGGCCTCCGCCCGCCCTCCCCTGCGATTCCGCATCCCGCCCTGGATGCCCTGCGCGCTGATCGTCGCGCTGGCGCTGGTCAACGCACTGCTGCACGTCCCGCACACCGGCGTCAATCCCGACGGGAGCCGGTGG
>CAIPGK010000204.1 GCA_903864575.1 uncultured Chloroflexota bacterium | reverse complement strand
GCTCGCGGATGAAAAGGAGCGCGCGGAGCACATCATGCTGGTCGATCTCGGCCGGAACGATGTTGGCCGCGTGTCCGCGCCGGGCACGGTCAAGGTGCCGCGGCTGATGCAGATTGAACGGTATTCTCACGTCATGCACATCGTGAGCAACGTCGAAGGCCAGCTCGAGCCGGGGCTGACCGGACTTGATGCCCTGCGAGCATGCTTCCCGGCTGGAACGGTCTCGGGCGCGCCGAAGGTGCGGGCGATGGAGATCATCGGCGAGCTGGAGACCGACCAGCGCGGACCCTATGCCGGTGCAGCGGGCTATATCGACTTCTCGGGCGGGATGGACACCGCAATCGCGCTGAGAACGATGATCGTCAAGGATGGCGTCGCTTCGATGCAGGCGGGTGGCGGCGTCGTGGCCGACAGCACCCCGGAAGGGGAGTTCGCGGAGAGTCACCACAAGATGCGCGGATCGTTGCGCGCGATCGAACTTGCGGAAGACCTGGAGGCCAACGATGCCTGACCTCAAGCCCATTCCCCCGGCTGGCAGGATTTTCCTGCTGGACAACTACGACTCCTTCACGTTCAACCTGTATCAATTGCTGCGGGAACTCGGCGCGGAGGTCGATGTCGTCCGGAACGACCAGATAACGATCGAGGAAGTCGTCGCAATGACCCCGGATTTGACCGGCATCGTCCTGTCGCCGGGTCCGTGCACCCCACGGGAGGCAGGAATCACCGTTCCGCTCATCAAGGCCGCGGCGGGAACGGTGCCGATTCTCGGCGTTTGCCTCGGCCACCAGTCGATTGGTGACGCATTCGGCGGCGACGTTGTGCTCGCCCCGTCGCTGATGCACGGCAAGACGTCGCCCATCAGCCACACCGGCAAGGGGGTATTCGCGGGGCTTCCCAACCCGTTCACTGCCACCCGCTACCACTCGCTGATCGTTGAGCGATCGACGCTGCCGCCAGACCTGGAGATTACCGCCGAGACTGACGGGATCATCATGGGGCTGCGCCATCGGACGTTGCCGGTGGAGGGCGTGCAGTTCCATCCGGAGTCAATCCTGACCCCCAACGGGCGGCAACTGCTGGCGAATTTTCTCTCGTACCGCGCGCCGGAGCCGGTCATGGCTGCGCCGTCGCTGGCCGCCTCCTACGGTTGATGAGGTGCAGATTGTGAGCGATGTACCTGGCTACGAGATACGCGACGCCATCCGCGCCGTTGTCGAAGGCCGCACCCTGACAATGGACGAAGCGTCGGCTGCGATGAACGCAATCATGACCGGAACCGTCACCGGAGCGCAGATTGGCGCGCTCGTGACCGCGTTGCGAATGCGGGGTGAGACGGTGGAGGAAGTCGCGGGATTCGCGCAGTCAATGCGGGACCATTCGCTGAAGGTGCCGGTGGAGGCATCATCCGGCGTGATCGTCGACACCTGCGGCACGGGAGGCGACTCAGCGGGAACGTTCAACATTTCCACAACAGCCGCCTTCGTGATCGCCGGCGCCGGCGTGCGGGTGGCGAAACACGGCAATCGGGCGGTCACCAGCAAGTGCGGCTCTGCTGATGTACTGGAAGGGCTCGGGGTGGCGATCGAACTGACGCCAAAAGGAGTCGCGGCCTGTATCGACGAGGCCGGGATCGGGTTCATGTATGCCCCGGCCTTTCACCCCGCAATGCGTTTCGTCGGGCCAGCCCGGCGCGAGATGGGTATTCGCACAGTGTTCAACATCCTTGGCCCGCTGACGAATCCGGCGGGGGCGCGTCACCAGTTGATCGGTGTCGGCCATCCAGAGATTGCCGGAAAACTGGCGCGGGCGTTGCAGACCCTTGGGGCGCAGCATGCCGTGCTTGTTCACGACGGCGATGGCCTGGACGAACTCGGACTTTCGGCCCCTTCCGAAGTTACGGAATACGATGCGAGGGTGGGGGAGATTCGCACGTATCAGCTTCTCCCGGAGGACCTCGGATTGCAGCGGGCTGAGACGAGCACCCTGCTTGGCGGTGACGCGGAGACCAACGTGGGCATCACCCGTTCGATTCTCAACGGCGAGCGTGGCCCGCGGCGCGATGTGATCCTGCTGAATGCGGGAGCAGGGCTTTACGCCGCCGACGCGGCCGGCAGCGTGGCGGAAGGCGTGGATCTTGCGGCGAGAACGATCGATTCCGGCGCCGCGCTTGCCGCACTTGACCGGTTGATCGAGGTGTCGCAACGCGAGGCGGGGGCGGCGGCATGAGCCGGTTTGTCGAAACGGGAACAGTCCTTGATCGCATTCTCGCCCGAACAAGCGCGGATGTGGCGGAGCGACGGCAGACGATCTCCGAGGCGCAGCTCGAGCGGGCAGGCGCGGGGAGGCCTGAACCAGTCAGCCTGCGGGCCGCGTTGTCAGGACCTGGGGTGTCAGTGATCTCGGAAATCAAACGGGCATCTCCGTCGCGCGGGGTATTTCCGGTGGAGGTCGACCCATCGACGGTTGCGGCGGCCTACCTCGATGGTGGTGCGGGTGCGCTGTCGATCCTGACCGATGAGCCGTTCTTCCGGGGCTCGCTTGCCGATCTTCGGGCAGGGGCGAGCGTCGCCCATGGCCGGATCTCCCCGGCGCCCGTGCTCCGCAAGGATTTCATGGTCGATGACTATCAGGTGCTGGAAGCGTGGGCGAACGGGGCGGATGCGATTCTCCTGATCGTGGCGGCGCTCGATGACGAGACGATCCGCTCCCTCTCTGCGGCCGCGCGATCGCTGGGCATGGATGCGCTGGTGGAAGTTCACGATGAGCGTGAGCTGGAGCGGGCGCTCGCGGCTGGCGCGACGCTGGTCGGCGTGAACAATCGCGACCTGCACACGTTCAATGTCGACCTGGCGACCACCGAGCGCGTAGCCAGTGCGCTTCCTCCCGGGGTGACGCTGGTCGCCGAGAGCGGCGTGTTTACCCGCGACGACGTGCGTCGGCTCGAGGCAGCAGGGGCGTCTGCAGTGCTCGTTGGCGAGGGCCTGATCGTGCAACCTGATCGCTCAGCCGCCGTTCGCGCGTTGCTGGGAACGGCGTGAGCGAATCCGGCGCCATCGAGGCGATGCGGGCGCGCCTTCGGGCCGGCGGCCTGGTGAAGATTTGCGGGCTTCGCGAAACCGAACACGCCGTCGCCGCGGCTGAAGCGGGAGCCGATCTTCTCGGGTTCATTTTTGCCCCGGCCCGTCGAAGGATCACGCCCGTGGATGCCCGCGCGGCGATCGCTGCAGCGCGCGCGGCCACAGCCCGTCCCATTCTCGCGGTCGGTGTGTTCGTTGACGCGGATGCGGCGGAGATTGCCCACGTCGCCGCGCTGACCGGCATCGACATTGCCCAGCTGCATGGCGATGAACCGGTTGATCTTCCGGCCCGGTTGCCGATTCCGGCAACAAAGGCGTTCAAGCCGCAGCCGGGCGCCTCGCTTGCTGAAACGCTCGCCTGCATCGACCGCTACCTCGGCGTGGACGCGCCACCGGTCGCAGCGTTGGTCGACGGGTATCACCCCGGAGCTTCCGGCGGGACGGGCGCGCGTGCGGACTGGCGCCTTGCCTCCGAATTGGCCGCCCGGCGATCGCTCCTGCTTGCAGGGGGGCTCGATCCTTTGAACGTTGCGGATGCGATCGTGGCGGTGCGCCCGCTTGGTGTGGATGTCAGTAGCGGCGTGGAGCGAGACGGAGTGAAGGATGCGGCGATGATCGCCGCGTTCGTCGCCAACGCTCGCCGTGCGTTCGATCGCATTGCCAGCGCTGAAGACTTCCCGGAGCCCCCAGGATGATTCAGGAATCCGCAAACACGGGTCGCTCGTGAGGAGTCGTACCGGGGGGATGCTACTGGCGCCGAGACCGGGGGACGATGGATTCAGGCCGACGACCACGGCGCCAAGATGAGAGGATCTTCAGTCGAGGTCCAGCGGTGCGTCTGCCCAGGATTCGCCAAAGCCGCTGCACCAGTTGAGCGCGCGCAGACGACGCTCTGCAATGCTGGCGAGGATGTCGAGCGCGTCGTCATCGATCCTGGAGATTGGGTTTCCACCGATGGCAAAGTCGCCCTTCGCGGTGTCAGCGAGGAGCCCGGCAGCTTTCGCTTCCGCCGCGGTTTCAGCAGCGATCTTGCGAAGGTGGGCGGATTCGGAACGAGAGGCCGATCGTGCCATGGCCTCGACTCCGGCGCGCCAGTACCAGAGCTCGGCCGACTCCCGCGCAGAGGCGACGGTTTGGTCGTCCAGCGGCGACAGCTCGGCGCGAAATGCGGCGGTCTTGTCCCACGCGTCGGGCACGAGCGAAAGAATGAGCGCTGGATCCGCGGGTGAAGCGTAGCCAGGCAGTTCGGGGATGAGCCCTGCTGCCCACGCCACTGCGACGAGGGATTCGCTTTCCCAGCTGGCAAGCGCGGCATCCGCTTCACCAACCGCACCGACAGGAGCGTCGATGAAGTCGAGCTCGTAGTTCGCCGCGGATTCGGCGATGCCCTCGTCGCGGAGCCACGCCGCGAGGTCATACCGCTGGGTTTCGGGATCGTCAGGGCGGTCGTCGGTGTCGTCGTCGCTGTCGTCTTCCGGGGCATCGAGGCCATGCTCGAGGAACGCCCGGCGGCAAACCGCGGCGAGCATGACGAGTCGATCCGCAAGCGCAGCCGGCGAGCGGACAGCGATGTCGAGTTCGAGGTCGTCCGGGTCGAGGTCGGGATCGAGTGGAGCCATCAGACGTTGAACAGGAAGTGGACGATGTCGCCGTCCTGGAAGGTGTAGTCGCGACCCTCGCGACGAAACTTGCCCGCCTTCTTGGCCTCGTTCATGCCGCCAGTCTCTACGAGGTCATCGTATGAGACGATCTCCGCGCGAATGAAGCCGCGCTGGATGTCGGTGTGAATCGCGCCCGCGGCTTCAACAGCGCTCGCGCCGCGGCGAATCGTCCATGCGCGGCATTCCTCAGGCCCGACGGTGAAGAACGGCATCAGTCCCAACAGGTCGAACGAGCGGCGAATCACGAGGTCGAGACCGGACTCGGTAATGCCAAGGTCCTCCATGAAGATGGCGGCATCATCCGGGTCGAGTCTGCCGATTTCCATTTCGATCTGACCCGCCAGTGCCTCCACGCCGACATCCGGGCGCTCGAACCGGGACTTGAGATCGGCCAGCAGGGACTGGCCCGGTTCGCCAAGCTGGTTTTCGCCGAGGTTCACGAGGACCAGTTTCGGCTTGGCGGAGAGGAACCCATAGCCGCGAATGATGCGGAGGTCTTCCGGGTCCATTTCGCGGATCACGTCACGGATGGGAGTATCGGCTTCGAGCAGGCCCTTGAACTGTTCCATGAGGGCTTTTTCGCGTTCGCCGGTTTCGCGCTCACGGCCCTGCATCTTTGGAAGTTGACTCGCGAGACGGACGAGGCGGTTCTCCACCCGCGCGAGGTCGGAAAACATCAACTCCAACTCGATGGTTTCAATGTCGCGGGCTGGGTCAACCGAGCCGTCGCTGTGGGGGACGTTCTCATCCTCAAATGCGCGGACGACGTGCAGCAGTGCCTCGGCCTGCCCCAGATTGGCGAGCAATTGGCCGCTCATGCCCTTTTCGGCGATGCCCTTTGCCAGACCCGCCACATCGAGGTACTGGACATCGGCGGGCATTTTGCGTTGCGGGTTGAACATTTCGGTGAGCTTGTCAAGGCGGGCGTCCGGCACTTTGACGGTGGCGAGATTCGGCTCGTCGGGGTTCGCGCCGAATCCGCCCGTCGCGGCGTCGGCCTTGGTGAGAGCGTTGAACACGGTGGTCTTGCCGGAGGCAGGAAGCCCCATG
>CAIPGK010000203.1 GCA_903864575.1 uncultured Chloroflexota bacterium | reverse complement strand
TGCCGATTTTCCTTTTCCCGGGGGGAGCGGAGGTCGCGCGAGGTGGACTCGAAATGGTAGATCACACTCTCCGCGCAGTAGTGAATCTCGTGCCCTGCGAGGCCGATCCTGAGACAGAGATCGACATCCTCCCAGCCATTCAGGAACGCCCGGTCAAACCCGCCCATCTCGAGCCAGATTTCCTTGCGAATCAGGCAGCAGGCGGCGGTGACGGCTGGCAATCGGCGGGAGACGTTGGTCGCGGGATGATCGGCGGGGAATCCCGCATAAATGTGGTGCGGGTAGCGGTCAAGCCCGAAGACCACGCCAGCATGTTGGATCGTGTCGTTCGGAAAAAGGAGTTTCGACCCGACCATCGCGCATTTTGGCCGGTCCTCGATGTAGTCGACCAGGGCGTCGAGCCAGCGCGGTTGGGGAATGGTGTCGTTGTTGAGGAAGACGACGTAATCGCCGGTCGCGATTGCCGCTCCCGCATTGCACGCCCCCGCGAAGCCTTGCGCGGTTTCGTTCCGGACGACAGCGATCTGCCGGTCATACGCCCGCAAGAGTTCCGGGGTAAGGTCGGAGGAGCCGTCGTCGACGACGATGATTTCCCGCTGGACGAGGGAATCTCGCTCTCCAAGCAGCGAATTCAGACACTGCCGGGTCAGGGACGCCTTGTTGTGAACCGGGATGATGATCGAGCAGATGCGCTTCGGACGAGACGCGGTCTCCTCGGCATCGGGCGCCGGCTGGCCCGGAGTTCCCTCAGTCATTGGCGGAAAGGTCCTCGTAGCGGAAGTTCTGCGACCGCTCGTCGGCGGTCCACTGGGAGAGCGTCAGGCCGTCGCGGTCCTTGTCGCTGATGAGCGGGGAGTTGCTGGCGGCGTCGAGGAAGATCTGGCGCAATGCAGGATCGCAGAGGGACCAGTCCAGATCTGTGGCAAGCGGCGAAATGCCTGCCTCGCAGCCCGGGCTGTACTCGCCCGAGCAGAAGTATTCGATGACGGTATCCTCGGTGAAGGTATTGCCGTGGGCGAATCCGGGCGGCACCCAGATCCACTCGCCCTGCGCCTCATCGCCACGGCTCGGCATGTCGAGTGCGATGACCTTGCCGTAGGTTGGCGAGCCGAGGCGGATGTCCATCACGATGTCGATCATGCGGCCACGTACGGTGCGAACGAGTTTGCCCATGAAGGGATTCCACTGGAAATGCAGCCCGCGAATGACCCCGGCCCGGCTGAAACTCTCGTTCGCCTGGACGAATCGAAGGCCGTTCAGGAAGGGTGTCGCCGCACTGTCAAAGTCGGATTGGCGGAAATGCTCGGTGAAATAGCCGCGGTGATCGCCGAACCGCGCAAATGCCACGGTTTTCACGGCTGGAATCGCAAGTTGCCCGGTTCCGGTGATCTTCACCCGCCTCTCCCTTCCGGCACGACAAACCCGTGGGCGTGGTCCAGCACACGGATGGGTCAGCTTCAGCTCCCGATGATGCCCTTCGCGTTCAGGTAATGGCTCAGTGCCTCTCGCCACGGGCGCATCGGCTCGACCCCGAACTCTGCAAGCCGGACGGAGTCCATCGCGGAGTAGGTCGGCCGAATCGCCTTGCCGGGGTTCTGCACGGTCATCGAAGGCTCGATGTCGATGTCGATGCCCGCAAGGTCAAGCGTGGCGCTGGCGAACTCGTGCCAGGAGCACTCGCCGCCGCTGGTGAGGTTGAACAGGCCGGTCGCATCCCGCTGCATCAGCGCGAGCGTCGTGGCGGCGAGGTCATGGGTGTAGGTCGGCGAGAGCGCCTGATCGGTGACGACCTTCAACTTGCCTTCAGTTCGCGCCTTGTTGATCATCAATTCAGGGAAGGTCCAACCCTTACGGCTTGTGGCCGTGCCGTAGAGTCCTGAGGAGCGGATGACGATGTGACGTGCATTGGCAAGGGCGACCATTTGCTCGCCAGCCTGCTTGGAGATGCCGTAGACGTTCAGCGGGGCCGGCGCATCGCGTTCCGTGTGGGGCGTGTTCCGGGCGTGGCCGGCGCCATCGTAGACATAGTCGGTTGAGTAGAAAACGACTCCAGCGCCGACCTCCTGCGCCGCCCGCGCGACATTTGCGGCGCCGGTGGCGTTGACCGCGAACGAGAGCGTCGGGTTCAACTCGCAGTCGTCGACGCGGTGAAAAGCGGCGGTGTTGATGACCCAGTCGGGCTGTTTCTCGCGGATGATGCGGGAAACACCGACGCCGTCGGTCACGTCGATGTCGCCATGACCGAGCCCGATGGCGCCATCGCCGAGCGCCTTCAGGAGGTCCTGTCCGAGTTGGCCGGTGGCGCCGATCACGAGGGTCTTCATGCGTTGGCCCCCGCCATCAGGGTGTCTTTCAGCCAGCGGATGTTGAAGTAGCGCGGGTCCTTCTCGGGTTCGAGGCCGAAATCGCCGCGCTCGAGGGCTTCCCAAATCGACTTCACGGCCTCGGCGGTGCCGCGATCGGCGGAGAAGCCGAGTTCCCGTGCGATCTTGTCGCCGCTCACGAAGTAGGAGCGGGAGGCAGAATTGCCGGTGCGGTCGCGTTTGACCGCGACCTCTACCCCGTAGTTTTCCTCAATCACCTCGGCCACCCAGTGGGCGAGTTCGAGCACGCGATAGTTCTTGTGGACGCAATTGAACGCCTCGCCGCGGATACGTTCCTGGGGTGCGTTCAAGAGGTGGATGTACGCATCGACCGCGTCGCGGATATGGAGGAGTGGGCGCCACGCTTCGCCGTGCCCGTGGACGGTCAGACGGCGATTTCGCCATGCGTGCAGGGTAAACACGTTGACCACGAGATCGAAGCGCATCCGCGGCGAGAGGCCGAAGACGGTTCCCTTGCGCAGCATGGTGGGAACGAACAACGGGTACTTGTCGGCGATCCGCAGCAACTCGATCTCGGCGAGGCGCTTGGTCTTGCTGTAGTTGGCCGTGGGCGCGATTGGCATGTCCTCGGTCATGACGCTGACATTGGCCTGATCGGCGGAGGTCGGTGCGTAGTAGACCGAACAGGTCGAGGCGAAGAGATAGCGCATGGGCTTGCCGTCTTTGGTCGCCTTTTCGGCGGCGAGCTGGGCAAGCTGGCGAGTCGCGAAGACATTGGCCTCGGAATTGAGTTCCGGCGCGAAGTCGGCGGTCGGGTCGTTCGACAGACCGGAGAGATGGATGATGGCATCCACGCCGTCGAGCCACGCAGGACTCGGATTCCGGAGATCGCCGTTCACCAGGTTCAGCCGCTCATGCGAAGGGAATGGATCGCCGAACCACATGGTGTCCACGACCCGGACAGTTTCACCGAGCGCCAGCAGTTCCTTGGTCAGGAGACTGCCGACGTACCCCGCGCCGCCGGTCACGAGAATCATGCCAATACCCCTTTCATCCCTCGGACCGCGCACTAGCGGCCGTTTCCTCGACTGCATCCCCCTCGGGACCGCCGAGATCGTAGATGGTGCACATGCCCTGCTCGTCCATCAGCGTTTCGTAGCGGGCTGCGAGGTGACGCTCCAGGCGCGGGTTCCGGGAGAGCCAGGTCTGCGCGGGACTGGGGATCACCAGATAGGCCGCGCCCATTCCGCGCAGTCGTTCGAGTTGGGCGATAGCCTCGTCGCTGCTGACGGTAGTGTAGTCAGCCGCGACCCCGCCGACAGCCTCGGGAAATTCATAGGTGCGCCGCCCGAGTTCAAGGTACTCCGGATCGCCGTAGGTGGCGACCAGAGTGAGCGCCTGCGCCGGGATCAAGGTGGACACGGCATTGCGAACGCCGTCGAGGACGTGGCGATAGTAGATCGCGGCCGGCGCGCCCGGCGCGAACCGCGCCAGCACGCCGCCCAGCGTGGACATCACCTCGGTGTCCATCAGCATGATGCGCTCATGGGCCTCGACAAGCTGCTGGCGGAGGAGGCCTTCGTGCTCGTCCGCTGATGTGAGCCGTTGCTCGATCTGTTCGATGTGAGCGGTCTGGTCCGTGACGGTCTGTTGGAGTTGGGCAACCTCCTGGGAAAGGCGATTGACCGTCCGGTTGCGCTCCAGCAGCTTCATATCGCGGTCGGCGATGCGGCCCTCGCGTTCGAGGATCATTCCGTCCCGCTCGGCAATCTTGCCATCGAGTTCTGTCCGGCTCTGCTCGTGCACGGCGAGCGCCGCATTCAGGGCGGAGTTTCGCTGCTCGAGATCGTAGAGCCAGAGATCGACCCGGCTGACTCCGTTCCCGAGGAATCCGGGCGCGAACGTCTCGCGCCGGATGCTGGAGGTCGGGATCTGGATCCTGCCGCGGCCGCCAAGGGCGACGGTGTGCCCGGCCTCCTCGCAGAGATCGACATAGAGACTGACGATTTCCGGCGCGACGTTCGCCGCCTGCATTTCTCCGATCGAAACCTGATGATGCTTCATCCCGGCGGCGGCGTTTTGGCGTAGGCGCGGGAGGTCGTCTGGCGAAAACGGTAGGCCGAGCATCGTCAGCACACGTTCGATCTCATGGTCCGGGTCGCCGAAGTAGGCGTCGAAGTGGGTGATGACCCGGTTCTCCGGCGCGGTGGCGTCGTGCAAGGTGCGGTTGTACGCGTACCAGAGGTGTAAGCCCAGCGCGAGCGAGAAATGGTTCCGTTTCTGGAGGGACAGCGCTACTTCCAGGGGGTTGCGAACCACGAAGACGGTAGCCAGGTCGCCGAGCGTCTCGCGCCAGAAAGGAACGGTCAGCGAGTTTCGCGGGTCTTTCCAGCCCCATCGGGAGGTGTCCGCGAACCGGGTGGCGAGTGTGCGCGCGGTCTGGTGGAAGGGAGCGAATCGTTCGCTCGTCCACGACTGTGGAGGAACGGGAGGGAGATCCCACGCGCCACCGAGTTCCGCGAGGAGGGCGTCGTTGAGGAAGACGAAGTCGGTGCGCTCGTAAAATCCTTCGGGGTTGTCGACGGCAGCGGGCATGAGCTCATCCTCATCACCGAGGTAGAGCCCTCCATCCATGAGCAAGCGGGCGAGCATGGACGTTCCGGACCGGTGCATCCCTGCAATGCAGACCGTCGCGTTGGTGAGCGGATTCAGGACGACGGGGACGGACTTCCTCCGGGCCATCACGCCTCCGCCATGACGCCGAGAATGGCGTCAACGATGGCATCCTGCCCGCCAAACGGGAGCATGACCGCGGGAGATGACCCAGCAGCGAGTTCGGACATGATCGCGGTCCATAGCGCCGCAGGGGAGAGCGTTAGGGGCTCCACAGTCGTCACCAGTCCCTGTTTTTCAAATCTCCGCGCACGGAGAATCTGCTCTTCCGGGCCGGGGAGACGGGGGACCACGACCGCGCGCTTGCCGAGCCAGGCGGCTTCGCAGAGTGAATTGTACCCGCCCATGCTCACGAGCACGTTGGCTGCCCTCGCGACCGCGAGATAGTCGGGGTCGAAGTCCGTGAGAAGCACATTGGGCAGGCTGCTGGCGAGGCGAAGAATTGCCTCGCGGTCGCTTGCGGGAAGGAGGGGACCAAGCACGATATATCCGGCAAGATCGGCCGGGGCGTGCTGGCTCCAACCCTCAAGCAGGACCCGGAGAATCGCGCCGCCGTCCGCGCCGCCACCGACGGAAGCCGCGAGCAAGGGCCGGTCGCCAATCCCGAGCGATTGGCGCACCGTCTCTGGCGATCGGCGAGGGGGAGCGGGGGTGAGATAGCCAGCAAAGATGGTTTTCTGCGCCGCAGCCTCTGGCATTCCATACTCCAGGATAGGATCGAAGACTTCTCGGGCGCCATACACGAGGATTCGATCGTAGGCGAAGTCCAGCAGCGGATAGACGCGCTCGCCCTTCCATAGCGATCGCGTCTGGTCCGGACCAAAGGTGATGTCACGCATGAGCAGGACCAGCCGCGTGTTCGGGAGCGCGGACTTTACCCACTCGATGGAACGGAGAAGCTCGCGGAACAACCCGGCCGGGGCATGGTCCACCACAATCAGATCTGGCGCGAAGCCCTGGATGACGGCAAGGGCGACCGTCTCGCGGAAATAGACGACCTGGCGCTCGGGACCGGCGGGGGACGCCGGATCCGGCAGATCGACGTAGAGGTCGCGTAGCGGCATGGACGGGAGTTTCACGAAGTCCATGTTGGCGGGGATGTCGAATTGGCCAGCCTGAGACGAACCGGTCAGGAGCAGGATGGCGTCATCAGGGCGGCGGGTGGCATAGGCTCTGCCGACCCCAAGGGTGATCCTGAGGTGGCCGAGGCCAGTGCCGTCATGGCTGTAAATCAGTACCCGGCGACGGCGCTCGTCCGGTCCCGGCCCGGCGGAGGCCACCGCAGGTGATGTCATTGACGCGTCGATGGTTCGGCGCTCCCGTGCATGGTCAGGCGGACGCGGAATCCGCGGACGTGTGATGCAGGATACTCGCCCGAGCGGGGAGGGCCAAGTGAAGATCAAAAAAAGACGAGGGGCCGAAGCCCCTCGTCAAATCACTCAATGAGTGCAGGCAGGAAACCTGCCGACAGCTGTCGCGCGCAGCGTGGCCAGCACGCC
>CAIPGK010000202.1 GCA_903864575.1 uncultured Chloroflexota bacterium | reverse complement strand
CCCAGAAACCTCCAAGGGAGGACCGCCATGATGAGGGGGCGGGCAGGAACGAGCCGGAACAGGGGTTCCGGGAACCCGCGGACCCAGCGGCCCGGAGCGGATCGAGCGATCGCGGGCGGGCCGCTCACGAACCACCCAGGAGGTTGATCCATGAACTTCATCGCGAACCGCCGGGCGATCATGCAGGTTGGGGCGATCGCTGGCAGCCTTGCCCTCGCGGGGCTGGCGACTCCGTTCGGTCACGGCGCGCTGGCGCAGGATGCGACCACGCCGCCCGCGCTCGCGGCGCAGACGACTCCATCTGCGCCGGCAGCTCCGGTTGCGCCGGTCGATCCGCGTGTGGAGCGCTACCAGGCGTTCATCGACGATTTCGCGGGGCATCTCGGGGTTTCGTCCGACACGGTCGAGCAGGCCCTTCGCGACACCATGAAGGACATGGTGGATGAAGGGGTCGCGGCAGGCGATCTGACCGCGGACGAGGCGGCGGCGATCAAGCAGCAGATCGACACCGCCGAGACCCTGCCGATGTTTGGCGGCCACGGGCCGGAGAGTGACGCCCACGGCGGACCGGGCGGCATGGAAGGCCGGGGCAAGAGCGGTCATGGCCGGGGCGGTCATGGTGGCCCCGAAGCGGGCCAATGGGGCGGCCAGCAGGGGGGAATGAAGCCACAACCGCAAAAGCCGGGCGCCCAACCGAAGTGGTCGGATGATGGCTACGAGGACGACTCGGACGACGAGAACGAGTACGAGAACGAGTACGAGAACGAGTACGAGAACGAGTACGAGAACGAGTACGAGAACGAGTACGAGTACGAGAATGAGGGCGAGAACGAGGGCGCGTGGGCGCCGCAGGGCGGCTACGAGGCCCCGAGCACGCACTCGTCCTGACGTCCGGACCGGGAGCGGGGTCGCGGCGGCCCCTTTGTCCGGTGCGGCGGACAGGGGGAAACCCTTACCCTGTACCGCTCTCCCGCTGCGGGGATGACCCTTACCCAAACCCCTCTCCCGCTGCGGCGGGAGAGGGGCTTTCCGTTGGTATGGTGGGACGTCTGCTGAACTCTCGGGGGGTGGCCGCAACCGGGAACTGTCCTGCCATGGACACTGCGGCGGGAGCGGGGGCTTCCGCCGTGCGCCGTCTCGAATCCGGCGCAAACCACTTCTCCTGTTGACGTGGGAGAAGGGCCCGGGATGAGGGCCGGCGTCAGGCGAGGGTGACGGCGGCCTGGGCCGCACCGGTGTCGGCCACGATCTCGCCGCGCGGGCCGAGCAGGATGCCGCGGGCAAGGGCAGGGGCGAAGGGAATGCCCTCGGCGGCGGTGAGGAGGAGGGTCTTCGCGGCGACCTCGGCGGCGGTGCAGGTTGCGGCGAAGGCGGTGGCGCTGAGGGCGGCGCCTTCGAGGGGACGGCCGGTGGCGGGGTCGATCAGGTGATGGGCTGACGCGCCGTTGGCCGTCCAGCGGCGGCGGTCGATGCCGGAGGTTGCGACGCCGCCGGCGTGGGCCGGGTCGAGGATGACGGCGTGGGTGATGGGGGCGTCGGCGGCGCCATCGCGCTCCTCTGCTGCGGGCCGCTCGATGGCGACACGCCACGGTAGGCCGTCCGGCGCGAGACCCCAGACGCGAAGGTCGCCGCCCGCCTCGACGGTTCCGCCCGGCCACCAGTGGAAGCGCGCGGCGAGCAGGTCCACGAAGGCGCCCTTGGCGATGCCGCCGAGATCGATCCGCATGCCGGGGGGGAGGATGACGTCGCCCCGAGCACGGTCGAGGACGACCCGTTGCCATGCGTCCATGCCGCCTGCGCGGCGGGGGGCGATGCGGCCGGCGGACGATGCGCCGTGCTCCTTCACGAGGGCGAAGTCGCGGTCGTAGCCAGCATATTCGAGGGCGTCGAGGATGGAGGGGTCGAAGCGGCCACCGGTGGCGAAGACGGCTTCGCGTGAGGTTTCCAGCAGGTCCAGCACCATCGGATCGACCGCGACGGGCGAGCCGTTCGCGGCGTTGAGTCGAGAGAGGGTGCTTGTTGGCCGGAAGCGGGAGAAGGCGTCCTCCCAGATGTTGGCGAGGGCCGCGCCGATGCGGGCGGCGCGCTGGACGTCGGCCTCGGAGACGCCGCAGCCGGTGAGGCGGACGGTGACGCTCATGGCGGGGAAGCGGGCGGTGTGGTGGGTGGGCTGGGTGGGGTCGGTCATCATGG
>CAIPGK010000201.1 GCA_903864575.1 uncultured Chloroflexota bacterium | reverse complement strand
TATTGTACTATATCCCATTGCTGTTGAAGTAGATCCTGTTGCTGTAGTATATCCTCCCATTGCTGTTGATTTAGATCCTGATGCAATTGTATTTTCTCCTATTGCTGCGACCAAGACTGGCCGAATCGACCGAAGCGTTGATTACGCCGCCGGGGCTGCCTAGTCCGAAGAGCACGCTGTTGGGGCCGCGCTGAAGATCCACGCGGCCTCGATGATGGTCGTGCTGGGAGCGGTGGTGATCGCGCTCGCATCTGCCGCGACCGGGATTCCGGGCATTGCAGCCCGGGGGGTGCTGGTGGCGGTTCTTCTTCTGATGACGACCCCGGTGGCCGCGCACGCGATGGCGCGGGCCGCGTGGCAACGTGGGGAGTTGATGGAGGAAGAAGACGGCGCAGGTTGCATGCATCTGCCGCGCTGACCCCCGGTGCTCCGGGCGCACTGTTTCGGCCACGGGCGGCGCACTTCGCCATCGTCGGCAGGATGAACGTGCCGATGCTCGCGGATGGCTGGGG
Organism: uncultured Chloroflexota bacterium; assembly: GCA_903864575.1. GTDB lineage: Bacteria > Chloroflexota > Chloroflexia > Thermomicrobiales > UBA6265 > CADCWF01. Next base: position 23,251 of record CAIPGK010000201.1, on the reverse strand, counting down.
CAACCTGATTCAATCCCGGGGTTACTCTCCGTTATCGGGCGCGATCGGGAAGGTCATCGTGGCGCGCGTGCCGAGGCCCCCCCGCTCGAGGGTGAACGATCCCTGCAGGTCCGAGGTCACGAGCCGCTGCACAATGCGCATGCCCAGCCCGGTGGACATGTCGGGCGTGAATCCGTCAGGCGGCTGATTGCCGTCGTTCTCCACGGTGACGGTGGCGATGCCCTTGTCCTGGGTGGCGGCGATCGAAATGTGGCCCCGTTCCGATCCCGAGAAGCCATGCCGGACGGCATTGGCCACCAGTTCATTGACCAGCAGGGCCATGATGGTCGCCTGCTTCGATGGAAGCATGACGTCGCTGGGGGCGATGTCGAACTGGACGGTCAATCCCGGCGGGATGAGCGTGCGGTGGGCCTCGTCGGCGACATGGCGAGCGATGACGTCGGCGGTGGTGCCGGCGAGACGGGTTTCGTCACTGAGAAGGTCGTGGATGGAGGCGATGGCCTGCACGCGGCTGACTGCCTCGCGGAGGGCGCCCGCCCACGGGGCGTCCTCGTTCTTGCGAAGCTGGAGCGAGAGCAGGGCAGCCACCGTCTGCAGGTTGTTGCGGACGCGGTGGTGCATCTCCTGGAGCAGGGCGGATGCGGTGACATAGCCCTGGAGGGCGTCCTGGTAGTGAGTCGCGTTTTCGATGGCGAGGGTGGCGGCATCGGAGAAGGCCTGCAAGAGGTTGAGTTGGTCTTCCGTGAGCTCGGTTTCGGTCGCGAGGCGAAGGCAAAGCGCGCCGAGGGTTTCCCGCGCCGAGCGGAGGGGCATGCAGAACAGGCGAGCCGATCCATCGGTGTATTCGAGATCGACCGAACCGGGTTCGCCGGACTGGACGACCGAGGTGATCGCGGCGTCGCGGCTGGGTTCGTCAACGGCCTCGCGCATGCGTCCGACGCGGTACTCGATGGTGGGTCCGGCAATGCTCCCACCGCGGCGCTTGGGCAGGCGAAAGATGGCGGCGGATTCGACGTTGACCAGTTGCACGGCCTGTTCAGCGATGGAGCGGAGGACATCGCCGAGATCGAGGTTGGAGGCGATGGTATGGGAAACCCGCTGCAGGGTGCCGAGCTCCGCGATCTTCTGCTGGAGCCGCGCGTCGGTCTGGCTGTAAAGCCGGGCGTTTTCGATGCTGATGGCGAGTTCACCGGCCATTGTCTCGAGGAAGGCGATTTCGTCAGGCGGATACCTGCGTTGCTCGACGGAGAGAATGTTCATCACCCCGACGAGGCGAACGGCGTCTGAGCCGTGGCCGATAAGGAGCGGGACCGACACTTGGGAGGTGTAAAGGTCCTCGCCGGTACTTGGAACCGGTACGTAGCTCGGATGGTTGCGAGCCTCCGGGGCGACGATGACGCGTCGGGTGAGCGCCGCTTCGCCGGTGATGCCGTGCCCGAGGCGCCCGGTGACGACGCCGATAGCGGATGGGTTGATGCCGACCGCTGCCCGAAGCGAGAGCGTGCCGGTGCCCTCGTCGTAGAGGGCGAGGGCGCAGGCGTCCGCGCCGGTGGTCTCGGCGACGACGCGGACGCACGATTCGAGCCGGGTCGCGAGGTCGAGGCTGGCGGTGGCTGTGCGGTTGATGCGGTGCAAGGCCTCCAGCCACGCGATTGGAGCATCCTTGAGACTTGCTTCCTGGAGGTCGACGGGCGCCTCGGCGGCATGAAACCCGTCCGCGACCCCGGCGAGCGCGATTCCGGCGGCGAGGGTGACGGACGCATCGGTGCCGCCGGGGCTGATCCGGTGGAGTGCGCTCTGGAAGACGTCGATGCCTGCCGCCATGGCGTCCTCGAGGGGAACGCTGGCGGTGCGGGCGGCCATTCCAAACTCCCGGAAGGCTTCGCGCATGGGAGCGGCGCCGATGGTGGCGGCGCCTGCTTCGGAATAGGCGGATCGGATGCGGCCGAGCAAGTCGTCGGCGAGGGTGTGGATCGAGGTTGCGGAAACCATGACGGACGTCTCCGGGAACGCGCTACAGGTGGGAGTCGAACCAGCCGATGAGGTGATGAAGCCGTGCGAGGCGACGGCTTGGGGTCCCGGTGCGCGAGAGGTTGTGGTCCTCGTCGGGAATCCGGATAAACCGCGTCTCCCGTTCGAGCCGCTTGAGCGCCGTGAAGAGTTGTTCCGCCTGCTCGATTGGGCAGCGAAGATCGGCTTCGTTGTGGATGATCAGCAGCGGAGTGCGTATGCTTCCGGCGTAGGTGATCGGAGAGTGCTTGAGGAGCAGTTTGGCGTCATCCCACGGATTGCCGCCGAATTCGTATTCGCCGAAATCGAAGCCAATGTCGCTGGTGCCGTACATCGAGTGGAAGTTTGCGACGCACCGCTGCGTGACGGCCGCGGCGAATCGGTCGGTATGGCCGACGATCCAGTTGGTGAGGTAGCCGCCGTATGAGCCGCCGGTCACGCCGATGCGATCGGGATCGACGAAGCCCAGCGCGACCGCCGCGTCTACCGCGCCCATGATGTCGGGCATGTCCGCCTCGCCCCAGCGGGCGCGGGTGCAGGTGGCGAACTCCTCGCCGTAGCCTGCGGAGCCGCGCGGGTTGGTGAAGAGGACCACGTGGCCGCGCGCCGCCATGAGCTGCATCTCATGAAAGGGCGCATGGCCATACATGGCGTGTGGGCCGCCGTGGATCTGGACGATCATCGGATGCTTCACGGCAGGGTCGAACCCCGGAGGCGTGATGATCCAGCCTTGAATATCGCGGTCGCCTGCCGCGCTGCGGAAGACGATCTCCTCTGCGGGAGAGCGTGTGACCTCCGCGAGGAATTGTTCGTTGTGATTGGTCAGCTGCCGCCAGCCCGAACCGTCGGCCTTGCAGGCGTAGAGCTCGAAGGGGGTCACGCTATCCGCAGCAAGGCAGACGATCTGCTTGCCCGCCGGGGCGAACGCGGCGATGCGGCGCGTGCCGGAGGTGATCGGTTTCGCGTCGCCGCCTTTCGCCGCGATCTTCCAGATGTGGGTCTCACCGCGGGCTGAACCGAGCGTGAGGATCGCCTTGCCATCGGGGAACCAGACCGGCCGGGAGTCTGACGCGACAAAGAGGTCGCTCATGCCCTCGTCGGTGAAGGTCTGGTCGATGTCGGAGGTCAGGCAGCGTGGTTTGCCGCCGCCTGTCTTCGCGGTCCAGACGCGAACGATGCGTCCCGAGGCGTTGGCGGTCTCGTGCCCGAGGAAGGCAATGCTCGCGCCATCGGGCGCCCATGCGGGAGCGCCGAAACTGGCGTCGAGTTCGGCGATCGCGCGGATGTCGCCACCTGCGGCGGGGACCGCGTAGATGGCGGAAATGGCATTGAGACCGTTGCCTGCGCTTCGGTTGCCGGTGAAGGCGATCAACCTGCCGTCCGGGGACCATGCGAGGTCGCCATCATCGACATCACCGAAGGTCAACTGGACGGGGTCGCCGCCTGCAGCGGGGATGGTCCAGATGTGAGTCCGCTTTCCCGCGACGAATCCGCGGCCATCGTGCCGGTAGCGGATGGCTTCGATCACGCGCTCGTCCGCGACCGGGTCGGTGACGGTAGGGCGGTCCCGGTCATCCTTTGCCTCGACGGAGGAAAGGAAAGCGATGGCGCGTCCATCCGGCGACCAGTCCGGGGAGGATGCGCCAAGTGGACGGTTGGTGAGTTGACGCGCCTCGCCGCCTGCCACGGAGATGGTCCAGACCTGCGGAGGGTGCTTGTCTCCGGGGTCCTCTTTTGCGTTTTCCGGCGCCCGGTGCGGCGTGCGGGTGGAGGAAAAGGCGATGGTCTGGCCATCTGGTGACCAGCGCGGGTGGCTGTCGCGTCCGTCGCCGCTGGTCAATTGCCGTGGCTCGCCGCCATCGAGGTGTACCAGCCAGATGGATGACCGGTACGCATCGGCGGCCTTGTCGAGGCGGGTGACGACGTAGGCGACGCGCTTCCCGTCGGGAGCGGGTCGGGGATCGCTGACAAGGGCAATGGCGAACAGGTCGTCCGGGGTGACAAGGCGACCGCCGGGAGTCGATGGCGCGGGGGGTTTCGGGGCGCGGTTGCGGGGCATGACCTGCCGCTCCTGGTGACGTGCAAAGGGGTCGCGCCGGCGCCCGGCGCGACCCCCGCGGATGAGAGGCCCGCGGTCAGTCGAGCGGAACGGCCTGGCTCGCGAGGCGATTGATGACCATGAGGCGCGGTTCGGTCATGTCCTCGATGGCGTAGCGGAGACCCTCGCGGCCGAGACCGGAGTCCTTGACGCCGCCGTATGGCATGTGATCGATCCGGTAGGTCGGGATGTCGTTGATGACGACGCCGCCAGCCTCGATGTTTTCCCAGGCGACCATCGCCTTTTCGAAGCTGTTGGTGAACACGCCTGCCTGCAGGCCGAAGGAGGAGTCGTTCACGAGCCGGATGGCTTCACCGAAACTTTTCACCGGGAAGAGATTGACGAGCGGCGCGAAGGCCTCCTTGGAGCAGGCGGGGCAGGTGGGGTCCGTACCCTCGAGCACGGTGGGCTGGAAGAACCGGCCTTCACCGGCGCCGCCGGTGAGGACGCGCGCGCCCTTCGAAACGGCGTCGGCGATCCACTGCTCGGTGCGGGCCGCGGACTTGTCGTCGATCATCGGGCCGAGATCGGTGGCGCGGTCGAGCGGGTCGCCGCTGACGATCTTTTCGACCTCGGCGATAAACGCCTTCGTGAAGCGTTCGTACACGTTCTCGTGAACGAAAATGCGCTGGACCGAGATGCAGACCTGGCCTGCGTAGGCGAACGCGCCGACGCGGGAGCGGGCGGCGGCGAACTCGACGTCGCTGTCATCGTCCACGATTACGCCGGCATTGCCGCCGAGTTCGAGCACGACCTTCTTCTTACCGGCCTGCGACTTCATTTTCCAGCCGACATCCGGGGAGCCGGTGAAGGAGAGAAGCTTGAACCGGTCGTCCTCGACCATCATGTTCCCGGCCTCGCGGCTCATGGGGAGGATGCTGACCGCGCCTTTCGGCACGCCCGCAGCGTCGCACATCTCGGCGAACAGGAGCATCGTCAGAGGGTCGAGAGAGGGTGGCTTGAGGACGATGCTGTTGCCTGACGCGATGGCGGGGGCGATCTTGTGAAGGGCGAGGTTAAGCGGGAAGTTGAAGGGCGAGATGCCCGCGACGGGGCCGACGCCGAAGCGCTTGACGATGCCCATCCGGCCCTTGCTGCTTGGCATGAGGTCGAGTTGCATGACCTCGCCTTCGATGCGCTTGGCCTCTTCGGCGGCGGTCTCGAGGACGAATGCGCCGCGGTCGGTTTCGATCTCGGCGTCGCGGATCGGCTTGCCCGCCTCGGTGGCGATCATCCGGGCGACTTCGTCCCGACGGGCGCGCATCTGGGCGGCGAGCTTCTTCAGCAGATCCACCCGCTCGTAGATCGGCATGGCCGACATGATCTTCTGGGCGGCCTCGGCGGCGACGATGGCCCGCTCGAGCTGGGCTTCGGTGGCGTTGAAGGTGACGCCGACGACGGAGCCGTCGAACGGGTTAGTGACGACGAGCGGGTCGTCGGATTCGACCCATTCACCGGCGAGATAGATGGGGTAGCGCTTTGCAGTAGCCGCCGACGCGGCTGCGTGCTGGACGGTCGTCGCCATGATCGACGTCTCCCTTGCCAAAGCCCATGCGGGCCGTGCGAACTCCTGAACTGACGGGGAATCATACGGCAGGAGCCCCGCGTCGCGAGCGGCGCGGGGTTCCTCCACGGATGGGGCAGATGATCGGAAGCTATTTCTGATGGTTATCGATATAGATGATCGCCTTGGCCGAGTCGGTTTTCCCGCCGTTGTCGATGATGGTGTAGGTGAAGGTGGCCTTACCCGAGACATTCTTCTTGGGCCGGAACTTGAACGCTCCGTCGCGGAAGATCTTGATCGAGCCCTTGTCGTTCTTCATCTTCCCGCGGCTGTCGATCCTGATGGTGTCCTTGCCGTCAGCGTCGGTGGCGTTCTTGAGCAACCCGTCCTTCGCCTTGACATCGAGTTGCACGTTCACCTCGGTGTGGTACTTCTCGTTCTTGGCATGGGGCTTGGTGTTGGTGGTGGTCAGAATCAGTTCCCAGCCGTAGACGAGCTGGCCGTCAGCGCTGTTCACCGTGTCATCGAGAATGTAAAGCGACCAGGTGCCGCGAGGGTCGGTGTTGTCATAGCCGGAGAGATCGACGATGTTGGGCGCGGGCGCGCCGCTGGTGAAAATCGCATTGGTGGGGGCAAGGAAGTCGCTCGGCTTGTAGGTGCCGGAGAGAATGGTGCCGGGATTCGGGAGTTGCGTTGCGGCTTCGTCGTCGAAGGTCAGGTAGGTATTGACGATGGTGTCGGCGTTGCCCGCATCGCCCATGACCACGATGGCCTGACCTCGCGGGCCGACAAGCATGACGGCCAGATCATCCGGGGACTGGTGCTCCAGAGCCCGAAGCTTCACATCCACATCAACCACATACCCCTTGAGCGAGTCAGGGATCGTGATGGTGGAGACCGGGGTGACCTGGGCTCCATCGAGGATGGACTGAGGGGCGCTGTTCTCGTACTTGACTACCGCCTTCGGCTCGGGAACGAAGGTCTTTCGGGCGGTGGCCGGGAGAATGGCTGTCGAGGCAAGGAGCACCAACGCCAGGATCGCGCCGGCGGTTCGGCGGATGCATTGGACGTAATGTCCCGTGGAATGGAGGATCATAGGATTATCCATGGCGTGAAAACCCCCTGCGGACGTGCAGTCAGCAGCATCGCGAACCGAGGCGGATGCTCGCCAAAGTTCAATCGGTTAACGATACCAGCGTGTAACGCCGGCAACTTCCGTACGAACAGACTACAGGTCACGTTCCGCCTCGGCTTGCTCACGATCTGCGGCCAAGGGAATCGGCGGCAACGCCAAGGGGCGGCCCTGACGGACCGCCCCGATGCTGCTGCGGTTCTCCGGTGGTCAGCGCCCGAGCAGGACATCACCCTGGCGGCTGCCTGACCATGCTTCCGGCACCCCGGCGTACTTGCCGACGCCATCCTCCCACCAGGACGCGTTCTGCCTTCCGATGGCGGAAAGTTCAGCCTTGGTGTAAATGAGGCCGTCGCGGGTGAAGGTCGCGAGTTCGTACTCCTCGCTCATGGTGATGGCGTCGACCGGGCACACCTGGGAGCAGAGGCCGCAGAACATGCAGCGACCGGCGCGAAGGATGAACTCGCCAAGTTCGCGGTCACCTTCCTCCGACGGGATGACGTGCATCTCCAGGCAGGAGGTCGGGCAGATGCGGGCGCAGAGACCGCAAGCGACGCACAGCGCCTCGCCGGTATCCGGATCGGCGCGAAGGGATGGCAGGCCGCGGTAGCGCGGCGCCATCGGACGCTTCTCCTCCGGGTAGCTGATGGTGATGTTCGGCTTGACGAACCGCTTGATGGTGACGCCGAAGCCCTTGACCTCGTCGAACATGGGAGGGATGTCCTTTCAGAACTACCGGCGCGCGGCGGACAGGGCGGGAACGACGCCTGCCATGCCCGGCGCTCCGGGGGTGAGGATCGGGGTGCCCGCGTCGGTGAATGAACCGGTCGGAACGCTGATGCCTCCCCGCTCGAGACGGGCGTAGGTGACGCCGCCGTAGCCGGGAACGAGTGCGGAGATGTCGCCCATCACCTGCGAGGCGTGGCGCTCGGGAACCATGTATCCCATGCGGCGGCAGATGCGACCGAGGATGTCGTTGCCGGATTTTGCTTCGCCCATGGCCGGGATGGCGGCGCGAACGCGCTGGACGGTTCGGTCGAAGCTGGTGAGCGTGCCATCCTTCTCCATCGCCATCGCGAGCGGAAGGACGACGTCGGCGAGGCGACCTAGCGGAGTGTCCTTGTAGTGATCGGCGACCACAAGGAACTCGAGTTTCGGCAGAACCGCGTAGAGGCGCGGGTCGATCTCGGCATCGCGGCCAGCGACGGTGTTTTCAATGTACATCGCGGTCACATCGCCCGATTCGATGGCGGCGACGAGGCGGTCGATCTGGTGACCGTTCTCTGCCGGAAGGGCGCGAACCGGAACGAAGCCGTTGCTGGTGGTGGCACGCTCGCCCCACCGGGCGAGCAGGGCCTGCTCGAAGCGGGCGCGAAGCTCGTGATCGCCAACGTGGCCACCTCCGGGGAAGCGGAGCGGGTGGGCGCCCATGTCGACCGCGCCCTGGTAGTTGGCCGGGCCGCGAGGCGTGGCGACGCCGCCTCCCGGGCGGCCGAGATTGCCGGTCAGGATGGCGAGATCGATGCAGGCGGCGACGATCTCGCCGGCATCCTCATCGCCCTCGGCGAGGTGGGCGACGGTGCTGTAGATGAGGGAGGGGCCGTAGCCGCCCTCGGGTGTTTCGTGCTTCATGCCGGCGCCGCCGGTGCCGAAGATGACCGCGGCGCGGTCGATCAGGTCGGCGTCGCAGCCGGTGGCCGTGGCGACCCGATCGAGGGTGTGGTCGTGATGGCGGTGATGGGCCTCCGCGCCGGGCGCGGCGAGACCGAGTTCGACGATGCGGTTGGTGATGCCGCGAATGAGGGTTGCGATCGTGCCGCGGTTGGGGTTGAGCCAGACCGGGGCGCGGTGGCAGAGGGCGTAATCGTCGTGGGAGATGACGACGTACTTCGCCTCGCGATAGAGCGTCGAGTGGTAGAACCAGTAAGAGGCAACCGGCTCGGTCCGGGCGATGCTCGGCCCGACGACAAGCCCCGCCCTGGCGTCGGTAAAGAACTCCTGCATGTTGTTCGTGGCCGTCACGTCGCGCCCAAGTCCGAGGGCGGCGGCGCGCTCGACAGCTCGCTGGGCCGGAGTGAGCAGGCGGTCGATGTTCGGGCTGGCCATTACTGCGCGGGTAAAGGCTTGCAGGGAGAAGATCTCTTCGTTGGTGGAGTCAGGCGAGGCGAGCGCGGCGAACGTGCTGCCCTGATGGTGGGCCAGCGATTCAGCGACCAGATCGACCGCATCATCCCACTGCACTTCATAGGCAAGGCCGGTCTGGTCGTCCCTGACGGTGGGGTAGTAGAGCCGATCCTGATGCTGGACCTGCTCGTGTCCCCAACGGCCGAATTCGCAGGTATAGCCGTGATTGACGCCGCGCTCCCAGAGGTGGGTGGTGCGCCGGGCAATGCCGCGGTTCGCCTCGACGTTGATGGTGCAGCCGACGTCGCAGAAACCGCAGATGGTCTCGGTGCTGTCGAGCTCCCACGGGTGGTGCCCGAAGTGGCGGTCGGTGAGCGCGCCAACCGGGCAGACGGCGATGCACATGCCGCAGTTGGTGCAATTGGTCTCGGAGAGGTCCTCGCCGAAGGCAGGCGCAATCGTGGCCTCAAGCGAGCGATTCTGGGACTCGATGGCGAGTGCGCCGATCATCTCGTCGCAGACGCGGGTGCACCGATTGCACATGATGCACCGGTCCCACTTGTAGTCGATGAGTTCGCTGAAGTGCACGTAGGGCTGGCTGAACTTGGGCCTGCGGTAGGGATTGGCGTTGATGTTATGCAGATACGTGTTGTCCTGGAGATAACACTCGCCGGACTTGTCGCAGGTGGGGCAGTCGAGCGCGTGGTCGATCAGGTACATCTGGAGGATGAATTGACGGGCTTCCATCACCTGTGGCGAGTGCGTGAGCACGTCGATGCCTTCGGTGAACGGAGTGGCGCAACTCTCGATCAAACCGCCGCGCCTGCCAAGGACCTCGACCGTGCAAATTCGGCAGGAGCCCCAGGTGCGGAGCAGGGGCTGATAACAGAGGTTGGGAACCTCGATGTCGGCCATCCGGGCCGCCTCGAGGATGGTGGTGCCGGCCGGCACGGTCACATCGAGGCCGTTGATCTTGCCGGTGACCATTTTCTGCTCGGTGCGGGTCGTCACCATCGTGCTCGTTCGCCTCACAGGTTCGCCCGAAAACCAGCCCGTTCAGGCATGAACGGGCCGCCGGGTCGCGTCGCTCGATCCGTCGGCGATTCTAGCATAGGGAGGCGCAGACTCCCGGTGCGCGGCGGTCATTCGGGGTACGGACGCGTGCTAAACTCTGGAGTTGGTGCCGCATCCATCCGGGGGGCGGCGACGCATCGCGGCAAGGCGGGGAATCGTGGGTCGGACGGACGCGCGCACGGTGGAACTGGAAACGGTCATCGGGCTCGAGGTTCACGCTCAGGTTCTCACCCGCTCGAAGATGTATTGCACCTGCTCGGCCCGGTACGCGGACGCCCCGCCGAACACGCATGTCTGCCCGACCTGTTGCGGGCTTCCCGGTGCGATGCCGGTGATGAACCGGGCGGCAATCGAGAGCGTCATCCTGACCGGGCTCGCCCTCAACTGCGAGATCCCGGGCTTCTGCAAGCTGGACCGCAAGAACTACGTCTACCCCGACCTCCCCAAGGGGTACCAGATCAGCCAGTACGACCTTCCGCTGTGCGTGGATGGCTGGCTTGAATTCGTCGTGGACGGCGCGACCGTTCGCGCCGGCATCACGCGCGTGCACATCGAGGAGGACACCGGGCGGCTGGTTCATCGGACGGACGCCATGGGAGCCGAGATCAGCCTCGTCGATCTCAACCGCTCCGGCGTGCCGTTGATGGAAATCGTGGGCGAGCCGGACCTGCGTTCGGCCGATCAGGCGCGGGAATATCTTGTCGCGCTTCGGCAGTCCCTGCGCTACATCGGCGTCAGCACGGGCAACATGGAGGAAGGCGCGTTCCGCTGCGACGCCAACATCTCCGTGCGGGAGGTGGGCGGCCCACTCGGCTCGAAGGTCGAGATCAAGAACATGAACTCGTTCCGGGCCGTCGAGCGCGCGCTTCGATACGAGGAGCAGCGGCAGCGTGAGGTGCTCGCGGTGGGAGGAACGATCCCGCAGGAGACGCGTGGCTGGGTCGAGGCCCAGGGGATCACCGTTTCCCAGCGCTCCAAGGAGCAGGCGCACGACTATCGCTACTTCCCGGAGCCGGACATCCCGCCGATGCACGTCGGGGCCGAATTGGTGGAGGCCGTTCGGGGCAGACTGCCGGAACTGCCGAACGCGCGGAGGTCCCGCTTCATGGAGGACTACGCGCTCTCTCCGGCTGACAGCGCCCTGCTGACGCTGGAGCGGGAGATCGGGGACGTCTACGAGGATGTGGTGGCAGGCGGAGACCGGGACCGTGCCCGGCAGGCGGCCAACTGGATCGTCAACGATGTGATGGGCCTGCAAAAAGCGAAGGGACTGCCGGCGGATACGCTGCCGCTTTCGGTGGCGCAGCTGCGCGATCTGCTGGATCTCGTCGGGTCCGGGGCGGTGTCGGCGCGGGCGGCGAAGGAAGTCTTGCCCGAGCTTGCCGACGGCGAGATGCCGCGCGATGCGGCGGCGCGGCTCAACCTGTTGGCGCTCGAGAATGAGGATGAGGTGCGACAAGCGGCGATCGAAACGCTTGCGGCCTATCCTGCGGCGGCGGCGGATTTCCGTGGCGGCAAGCAGGCGGCCATCGGCCGCCTCATCGGCGAGACGATCAAGCGGACGGGCGGCCGGGCGAAACCGGATCAGGTCCGGGCACTGCTGATCGAGGAACTCGGCCGGCAGTAGCGACGTCTTGACAGAACGTGGCGGCTGGAGTGGTCCGGCCGGTCGATCCGGGAATCGGCCCGAAGGCGAGCCGATCCTCGCGGAGGGTTGTCCCATTATGGTTTCGCAGATGACGGGCGTGGACGCGCCGCAGTCCGAGCATCGCGATCTGTTCGACGTCGCGGTGGAGCAGTTCGAGATCGCCGCCGACGTGCTGGGCCTCGATGAGGACATGCGGAAGATCCTCAGCTACTGCCAGCGGGAATTGACCGTCAATTTTCCGGTCGAGATGGACGATGGCTCGGTGCAGGTCTTTACCGGGCACCGGGTCCAGCACAATGGCGGCCCCGGCCCGACCAAGGGCGGAATCCGCTATCACCCCTCCGTCACGCTGGCCGAGGTCAAGGCGCTCGCCATGTGGATGACGTGGAAGTGCGCGGTCGTCGGGTTGCCATATGGCGGCGCGAAGGGGGGAGTGACGGTCAACCCAAAGATTCTCTCCCAGAACGAACTGCAGAACCTGACGCGCCGGTATACGGCGGAAATCTCGATCATGATCGGGCCGAACAAGGACATCCCGGCTCCAGACGTGAACACTAATCCGCAGATCATGGCCTGGCTGATGGACACCTACTCCATGACCATGGGGTACTCCGTCCCGGGCGTGGTGACTGGCAAGCCGATCGTGCTGGGCGGCTCGGAGGGGCGCAACGAGGCGACCGGGCGCGGTCTGGTGTACGCAGTGCAATCGGGCGCCGCAGCCCTCGACATGGATCTGTCGAAGACGGCAACCGTCGTGCAGGGGTTTGGCAACGTCGGCGGCACGGCTGCGCGGCTGATGGCGGAAGCCGGGTCGAAGGTCGTCGCGGTGAGCGATCAGCATGGAGGCCTGTACAACCCCGCGGGACTGGATCTGGCAGGGGTGACGGCGCACCTTGCTCGCACCGGGTCTGTGGTCGGGTATGCCGGGGCAGACGCGATCACGAACGATGAACTGCTGGTGCTGCCCTGCGACATCCTGATTCCCGCAGCGCTCGAGAATCAGATTACCGCGGAAAACGCCGACAGGATCACGGCGAGGATGATCGCCGAGGGCGCGAATGGCCCGACCACGCCGGAGGCGGACAAGATCCTCTACGACAAAGGCGTCTTTGTGCTGCCGGACATTTTCGCCAATGCCGGCGGCGTGACAGTGTCCTACTTCGAGTGGGTTCAGGCGCTGCAGGCTTTCCCGTGGACGGAGGAGCAGGTCAACGAGCGGTTGAAGCAGATCATGCATCGCTCCTTTGACGCGGTGTACGAGATGGCCCGAAAGCACCACGTTCACATGCGGACGGCGGCGCTGATGCGTGCGATCGACCGGGTGGCGGAGGTGCAGCGGCTGCGGGGCATCTACCCGTAGGCCCGCCTGCGGCAGTACTGGCCAGAGGCGGGCGCGGCGGCGATGCCGCGACCGGGCGCATGGTCTCCGAACGGCAGCAGGGCGTATCCTCAACGGCAGCAGGTTGACCCGGAGGCGCGCCACGTTGAACCCCATCGAGCGAGAGATCGACCAATCGGGCGGCGTTGCCGGGTCGACGACCGAATCCGACGGTTCCTCACCGGAGGACCAGTCCCCGGGTGGAACGGTCGAGTCCGGCCGATTCTGGCGATGGCTGTTTTTCGGCTCGATCGTGGCGCTGGCGGTGGTGCTGGCCTTCGGCGCGGGGATGATCGCCGAGCGGGTGCTCTTTGCCGGCGGGGGGCTCTTCGACCGCGCGCGCGCGTCCGGAGGGCTGACGACCGGTCAGCAACAACTGCCGGAGAGCGTCTACCCGCGCTATGCGGAGACCCGCGATCTGCTCGAAACCGAGTTTCTCTTCCGCCCGGACGGCGCGGAGGCGCAGGCTACCTTCGCGGCGCAACTGGACCAGGGCGCGATGGCAGGGGTGGCGGCAGCCGCGGCGACTCCGGTTGCGTCGTTCGAGGAGTTCCAGCGCAATCTCGACTACGGCGCCGTGCAGGGGATGACCGGGACGCTCGAAGATCCGTACACAACCTTCCTCGCGCCGGTCGATCATGCGCCGCTGCAGGAGGAGCTGAGTGGCGAGTACGAGGGAATCGGCGTCTGGGTCGAGCATCCTGAAGGAACTTACACGATCGTCGCGCCGATTCCGGGGTCTCCGGCGGATGAAGCGGGCATTCGCCCGGGCGATGTGCTGCTGAAGGCCGACGGCAAGAACCTGACGGGCATCCCGGACGATGAGGCGCTGCGGCTGATTCGCGGGCCGGCAGGGACGTCGGTCGTCCTGACTATCCAGCGGAAGGGACGAGAAGAGCCGTTCGACCTCGAGGTGGCGCGACGCGCCATCACGGTGCCGACGGTAATGAGCACCCCGCAGGCCGATGGCCGGGTGGCATGGATTCAGGTGGGCATCTTCGGCGACAAGACAACCGCGCAACTCGATGAGGCGCTTGTGCAGGCAAAGAAGGACGGCGTCTCCGGCATCGTGCTCGACCTTCGAGGGAATGGCGGCGGCTGGGTGACGGCGGCACAGGAGATGATCGGACGGTTCGTCCCGGCCGATCGCGGCGCTGCGCTCTACGAGGACGCCACGATGTCGAAGGATGATGAGATGCGCGCCGAGCCGATCGTGGGCGGCGGCACGGAGATGTTCGACATTCCGCTGGCGGTGCTGGTGGATGGCGGGAGCGCGAGCGCGTCCGAGATCGTCTCCGGAGCGCTGCGGGACTATGACCGCGCGAGATTGGTTGGAGAGACGACCTTCGGCAAGGGCCTCGTGCAGCGGGTTCACGATTTCGACGACGGCAGTTCCGCCCGGATCACCTTCGCGCGGTGGCTGACGCCCGAGAAGCTTCCGATCACTGAGGATGGGATCGTGCCGGATATCGTCGTCGCCTACCCGGACCCGCCCAACGGGACCGATCCGCAACTGGCGGCGGCGGTCGATCTGGTGCTGCAGGAGGCGGGATTGCCTGCCGCCACGCCGCCCGCGCCGGTTGCCACGCCGGAGGATCTGCCGCAGGCGACGCCGGTTTCGTAGCCTTCGCCGCTCCCCGGATCGCGATTTAACAATTCCTCTAACATTTGCTGGCCGCGAACCAGTACCCTGCGGGCATGGAGATGGAGCGATCCGGCAGCCAGCCGTCCCAGATCAAGATGGAGCGCAGGCAACCGACGGAGGGTAGCCCGGTTGTGCTCGTCGTCGAGGATGACCCAGTGCTCCGGAGCACGCTCTCCTGGAACCTCGGCCGGGACGGGTATGCGGTGTTGACAGCCGCGGATGGGCCACGTGGACTCGAGCTCGCGCGGAGGGAGCCCGGCGAGGTCAGCATCGTGTTGCTCGATGTCATGCTTCCCGGACTGAACGGCTTCCAGGTGTTGCGGGAGTTGCGCCGGTCCTCGCAGGTCCCTGTGCTCATGCTGACGGCGCGCGGCGGCGAACAGGACCGCATCGATGGTCTTGAACTCGGCGCTGACGATTACATCGTGAAACCCTTCGTGATGCGGGAGTTGCTGGCGCGGGTCCGCGCCGCCATTCGCCGCTCTGGGCAGCCGTCCGTCAAGCCGCCGGTGATGATCAGCCGAGGCGATCTGACTATCGAACTCGACCGCCAGCGGGCGACGGTGAATGGCACGGAACTCGCGCTGCGTCCGAAGGAGTTCGGCCTGTTGGCTGCGCTGGCCATGGAACCTGGCCGAGTGTTCAGCCGGACCGAGTTGCTGGATGCGATCTGGGGCGAGGAGGCGATCGTCGATGAGCGAACGGTGGACGTTCACATTTCGTGGTTGCGGGGAAAACTGAGCGACGCCGGACTGGGTTCGGGGACGATCAGAACCGCCTATGGCCGGGGTTACCGGTTTGCCCTCCCCGGCGACGCCCCGGATCCTCCGGTGGGCAGGCGAGCGTGAGTTGCGTGGTCGTTGACGGCTCCCGGGATCGGGCGGCCGAGCAGAGAGAGGAGATCGATCGATGAATCTGACGGGTACGATGGTGAAGCGCGGAGCGACGAGCCTTGCGGTGGCGGCGATGGTCTGTGGCGGCATCTGGTCGCCGGCCTTCGCACAGGACGCGGATCTCTCCAAGCTCACCGGCGAGATCGTCGCCGATGGCTCCTCCACGGTTGGCCCGATTACGCAGGCCGTCGCCGAGGAGTTCAATGGTGCTGCTCCCGACGTCAAGATCAGCGTGGATATCTCCGGAACCGGCGGCGGATTCGAGCGGTTCTGCAAGGGTGAGACCGACATTCAGGACGCTTCGCGCCTGATCAAGGACGCTGAGGCTACGGCCTGCGCCGATGCGGGTGTTGAGTACCTCGAGTTCGAGGTGGCCTACGACGGCCTCACCGTGGTCGTCAACGAGAACAACACGACGGTGACCTGCCTCGACATGGCCACCCTGAAACTCCTCTGGCAGAAGGAAAATCCGGCCATGACCTGGGCGGATCTGAACGCCGAATGGCCCGCGGAGACCATCTCGCTCTACGGCCCGGGCACCGACAGCGGCACGTTCGACTACTTCGTCGAGACGGTGCTGGGCGAGGACGGGGAAATCCGGGAGGACTTCACCCCGTCCGAGGATGACAACGTGCTGGTCGAGGGCGTGGCCAACGACGAGAACGCGCTGGCGTACTTTGGGCATGCCTACTTCGAGGAGAATCAGGATCTCCTGAACGCGGTCGCGATCGACGGCGGGAACGGCTGCGTGGAGCCGACCACCGAGGGAATTCAGGACGGCACCTACGCTCCGCTGAGCCGGCCGCTCTACGTCTATGTCAAGGAAGAGAGCCTGGCGCGGCCGGAAGTGCAGGAGTTCATGAAGTTCTACATCGCGAACGCGCCGGAGCTTGCTCCGGAGGTCGGGTTCGTGGCATCGCCGGATGAGGCGTATGTTGCGGACGCGGCGGAACTCGAGGCTGCACTGGGCGGCGCACCGGCCGAGGCGGCGGCGACCCCGGCCTCCTGACCCGGAGACCATGCGGAACCGGCAGCGGCAGGTGCCGCGGCCGGTTCCACCTGATCCGCACGGCGGATCGTGAAGGAGAACGCCCGGGTGGCGAGCAATCCTCTGGCATCGGACGGTTCGTCCGATCTCGACCTGAGCGGACAGGTGGCGCATGGGATCGGCGAGCGCGTCATCGGCGCGCTCCTGTTTGCATGTGGCATGGTGTCGATCCTGACCACGGTCGGGATCATCGTCATTCTCGCGGAGCAGGCGTTCGAGTTTTTCCGGCAGGTGCCGCTGCCGTCGTTCCTGTTCGGGACGTCGTGGACGGCGCTGTTCAAGACCCCCGCGTATGGGGTGTTGCCGCTGGTCGCGGGGACCCTCTGGATCACGCTTATCGCCCTGCTGGTTGCCCTGCCGCTCGGGCTGTTGAGCGCGATGTATCTGAGCGAGTACGCCAGCCCGCGGGCGCGGAACATCATCAAGCCTTCGCTGGAACTGCTGGCCGGGGTGCCGACGATCGTCTACGGCTTCTTTGCGGTGACGTTCATTCGGCCAGAGATCCTCAAGCCTCTCTTCCCGAAGATCGGGCCGTTCAGCGCGCTGGCGGCGGGTATCGCGGTTGGCATCATGATCATTCCGCTGGTTGCGTCCCTGAGTGAGGATGCCCTGCGATCGGTGCCTCGCTCCCTGCGCGAGGGGGGGTTGGCGATGGGCGCAACCCGGTCCGAGGTGTCGTGGCAGGTTGTGGCGCCGTCCGCGTTGTCGGGGATCGTGGCATCGTTCATTCTCGCGGCGTCCCGGGCGATTGGTGAAACGATGATCGTGGCGCTCGCGGCCGGGTCGAAGGCGCAGCTTTCGGGCAACCCGCTCGAACCGATGCAGACCATGACCGGGTTCATCGTGCAGGTCTTCTCCGGGGACGTCGTCGCCGGATCGACTCCCTATCTCTCGCTCTTCGCGGTCGGACTGCTGCTGTTCCTGATGACGCTGGGGTTGAACATCTTCAGCCAGTGGGTGGTGTCCCGGTTCCGGGAGGTGTACGAATGAGCGCGCAGGTGCTGTCGAGATCGGCCGAGTCGCGCAACGAAACGCTGGACGCGGGAAACCTGCCCGGACGGCAACGGCGATCGCGCGTCATGACCGGGGTGCTGATCGCCGCGACCGGGATTGCCGTGCTGGCGCTGATCGCACTGCTTGCATCGATCTTCAAGGATGCGCTTCCCTGGCTGCGGCCGGATCTGCTGACCAACATGCCGTCCCGGAAGGCGGAAAAGGCGGGGCTGTACCCGGCGTTGATCGGGAGTCTCTGGATCATCGGGTTTACGGCGCTGTTTGCCTTCCCGGTCGGGATCGGCGCGGCGATCTACCTCGAGGAGTATGCGCCAAGGAACCGCCTGACCCGGCTGCTGGAGGTGAACATCGCGAATCTTGCGGGCGTGCCGTCCGTGGTGTACGGGTTGCTTGGTCTCGGAGTCTTCGTAACCTGGCTGAACCTCGGCCGTTCGGTGCTGGCCGGGGCGCTGACCATGGCGCTGCTCATCCTGCCGGTGGTCATCATCGCGAGCCGGGAGGCGATCCGGGCGGTGCCCCCATCGCTCCGCGAGGCGGCCTATGGCGTTGGCGCGACCAAGTGGCAGGTGACATCATCCCACGTGCTGCCGACGGCGATGCCGGGCATCCTGACCGGAATCATCCTCGCGACCTCCCGCGCGCTTGGCGAGACGGCTCCGCTGATCGTGGTGGGTGCGGCGGCCTATGTGACGTTTCTGCCATCCGGGTGGCTCGACAAGTACACCGTGCTGCCGATGCAGATCTACGAGTGGTCGCGGCGTCCGCAGGATGAGTTCCAGGGATTGGCGGCGGCCGGGATCGTGGTCCTGCTGGCATTGTTGCTCGCGCTGAATGCAGTGGCGATCTGGCTTCGGGCCCGCTCGGCGCGCAAGGTGAGGTGGTAGATGAGCCTGACGACGGAACGAGCCGGGATCGATCAGATCACCGGCAACGCGCGCGATGCGATCGGCGCAGGCGTCCTGCCGGAGCCTGGAACCGACCGGAACGTGGTGATTTCGCTGCGCGACCTGAACGTCCACTATGGGCGATTCCATGCGGTGGGAGATGTGAATCTCGATATCCCGCGAAACCGCATCACGGCCTTCATCGGACCCTCCGGCTGCGGGAAGAGCACGGTGTTGCGGTCGATCAACCGGATGAACGACCTGGTGCCGACGGCAAAGGTCGATGGGACGATCTGGTACCACGACCGGAACATCAACGGACGAGACATCGACCCGGTGATGGTGCGGCGGCGGATCGGGATGGTGTTCCAGAAGCCGAACCCGTTCCCGAAGTCGATCGCCGAGAATATCCTGTGGGGCGCGAAGATCAATGGCTTCACCGGCAACAAGGCGGAGCTCGTGGAGTCCTGCCTTCGTCGCGCCGCGCTGTGGGATGAGGTGAAGGACAAACTGGATGCGAGCGGTCTCGCACTGTCCGGCGGGCAGCAGCAGCGGTTGTGCATTGCGCGGGCGTTGGCGAACAATCCCGACGTGATCCTGATGGATGAGCCCGCCTCGGCGCTCGACCCGATCTCCACGCTGAAGATCGAGGACCTGATGCGGGAGCTGGCGCGGAACTTCACGATCGTGATCGTGACCCACAATATGCAGCAGGCGGCGCGCGTCTCCGATCAGACCTGCTTCTTCTCGTTGAACGAGCAGCGCATGGGGTTCATGGTCGAGGCGTCGCCGACGACGGAGTTGTTCACCAATCCGAAGGACCGGCGCACCGAGGACTACATTACCGGCCGCTTCGGCTAGCCACCTTCCCGGGAAAGGGCACCACATGACACGAACCGATTACATCCACCAGATCGAGCTGCTCCGCGGATCGGTGGTTGCCATGTCCAGCATGGTGGACAAGTCGATCGAGCGGGCGATGGATGCGCTCCGGCGGCAGGATTCCGCGCTGGCGCAGACCGTCGTCGCCGGTGACACCGCGATCAACGAAAACCGGTGGAAGATCGAAGAGCAGGCGCTGACGATCATCGCCACGCAGGCCCCGATGGCGAGTGATCTGCGGCAGATCCTCTCCGCGATCA
This sequence comes from uncultured Chloroflexota bacterium, assembly GCA_903864575.1. Lineage (GTDB taxonomy): Bacteria > Chloroflexota > Chloroflexia > Thermomicrobiales > UBA6265 > CADCWF01. Next base: position 3,657 of record CAIPGK010000201.1, on the reverse strand, counting down.
GCATTGTGACCGACATGGAGCGGATGGCGGACCATGCGGCTGGCATCGGGAAGATCGTGATCCAGACCGCCAGCGAGCCGCCGCTGAAGCCGCTGGTGGATTTGCCGCGGATGAGCGACATCGCGCGGGAAATGCTTTCCGGGGCGATTGGCGCGTACATCGCCAACGACCCGGACGCCGCCCGCGCCGTGGCCGAGCGGGACGACGATCTGGACGATCTCTACAACCAGATCTACCGGGAGCTGTTGACCTACATGATGGCGGACCCGGCGACGATCAACCGCGCCACCCACCTGCTCTGGGTGGCGCACAACATCGAGCGCATCGGCGACCGGGTGACCAATATCTGCGAGCGGGTTGTTTTCTCGGTCACGGGGGATATGCGCGAGAGCTCGGTGTCGATGCGGTAGCAGCCCGGACGGGCGCCGCGAATCGAAACGGCCGGTCCAATCCGGACCGGCCGTCGTTCGTTCCTCCGCGAGACCCGTCAGTGACGGATTGACCTGCCGGACGAAAGGGCGATCATGGCTGTGGCGATGCCAGCGATCAGGCCGAGGGTAGGGAGCAGGGGAATTCGCGAACCCGATCCGGTTGCAGGAACCGCGCTGATGTAGGGTGACTGCCGCGGCAGCGAGGAGCAGGCGTAGGCGTCTCCGTTGGGGTCGAGGTTGTACGGGTCGGTCGGATCCTGATCGAACATGGCCTGGGCCTCTTCCTGATAGGTGAAATCAACGCAGTCGAGATCCTGCGGAGGGACGTCGGCAGCGCCGCCCGTAGCCGTGGCTGGCTGATCTGTCGGGACGGCGTCCTCGCCCTTTTTCCGATCCTTCTTTCCGCCCTTGTCGCCGCCGGAGAGTTCCTCGGATTCGCAGGCGATGCCGTCGCCGTCGGGGTCGATGACCGCGGCGTCGGCAGTTCCGGCCTGGAGGGCGGCCTGTGCCTCCTCCTGGGTGACAGAGTCACAGGTGATGATGACCTCGTCCCTGTTCTTGCGGTCCTTTTTCCCGGCGTCCTGGGCGGCCTGGTCATCGACTGGTGGATCAGCCTGCGGGTCTGCGGGCTGATCGACGGCAAGATCGGCCGCTGACGGAAGGAGCGCGCAGGCGATGCCGTCGCCGTTCGGATCGAGGTTGTGAGGATCGTTGGGCTCCGCGTCGAGAGCGGCCTGGGCTTCCTCGCGGGTGGTGAAGTCGATGCAGTCGAGATCGTCGGTAGGGTCGCCGCCGTCGGCGACCGGCGTTGCTGCCGGGTCGCTTGCCGTGGCGGGGTCCTCTGTTGCCGCGTCAGCTTTCTTCCGGTCCTTCTTGCTGGCTTTGGCGCTTCCGGCGTCCTGCTCCGCGCCCGCTTCCGGGGTGGCTTTCCTGGCGAAGGCGATGCTGGCGCTCCCTTCCGCCGCGGGTGCGCCGGGCAGTCCGGCAAGCGCCAGCGACACGATGACGAGGAGTGCCGCGAGGGCCGGAAACATCCTGCGGAGCGGCGGTGGCAGAGGTGAGAACGCGTTCATGCAATCCCCAGCGAGCGCCGAGTGGCCCGTGGGCTACCCGGATGAGTAGTGGTTCGGCTTGTCGGGAGCGCGGGCGACTGCGGATTGCCCGAACCCGTCGCGGGGCGGCACGCGCGTGAATGCGTGGAACATGAGTATATCAGCACGTCAATTTGCCACCTTTCCGGCGAGGTTGGCGGCATCGGCCCAGGGGCGGTCGGGGTGGGTATCCCGCCAGGTCATCACGGCGTCGAGGAGGTGCGGGGCGAGGTCCTCAAGGTCGATTGGCGCCGTGATGAGGTCATCTGCGCCGGCCGCGCGTGCGGCGTCGGTCGTCATCTCGTCGATGCTGCCGGCGACGAGGACGATCGGGATGTCGGTGCGTGGCGAATCCGGCGCGCGGTCGGACGTCCCGCGGAGGCGATGTAGCGTTTCGAGGGCGCCGGGGCCACCGAGCGCGGCGTCGAGGAGGACAAGATCGAACGTGCGCAACCGGAAGACCTCGAGGGCCTGGAAGGCGCTGGCGATGGCGCTGGTCCAGAATCCGGTCATGATGAGCCCCTCGGCGAGGAAGCCGGAGAGACCGGGGTCGTCGCTGACAACGAGGATGTGGGGCCGTACAGTCGGTTGGCGCTTGGTCATCGTGCTCCCCGGAAGGAATGAGCTCGGGGCGGTAGGCGGTCAGTATGATCGCTGGCGTATGCTCCCCGCCGCCGGACGAGAGGAAACGGGAACTGCCGACGATGCTGCTCGACGTTGAAGACGAAGAGACGATCCATCTGCTGCTGCACTATGTCGTTCGGTTGTCGCTGCCAACCGGGCACTTGAAGGTGACCACCAGTCGCGCGACCTACGGCGGGTGGCTCGGACGTTCGATCCCTTCGACGTATGGCGGAGCCTATGCGTTTCTCACCCGCACGAAGGAGCACGCGGTGCTGATCCACCTGGAGCGGATCGACCGCTCGAAGCCACGCGCGCTCGAGGTCGTGGTCGCCGAGGAACTGGTTCACATGCGGGACCGGCTCGATGGCGACCTGAGGCGGCACGCAAAGCACGGGCACGACCGGATCGCGCACAATGTCGCCGCGCTGACCGGGGCAAGTCTCGACGAAATCCGAAGCGCCCTGCTGCCGGTCAATCGACGTCCGCTGCGGTACACCTACGAGTGTCCCACCTGCCGCGGGCAGGTGCGGCGGCGAGTGCGGGGAACGTGGTCCTGCAGCCGGTGTTCATCACGGTTCGACCGCAGGCACGTGCTGCGTCTCGTCGCGGACGATGGGGCGCAGTGACCTGCCTGTCCGTGCATCGGATCGGGAGGGTTCAGGCAGGCTCCACGCCGAGCAGATCGACGATGGTTCGCGCGAGGATTTCCGCGCCGACGGCGATCTGGTCGCGCTCGACGAACTCGTGCGGCTCGTGGGCAAAGGCGCCCGCCGGGCCGTACTCGACGATGCTGCGAATGAGGCCCTGGTTGATCATGATCGTGGCGTCCGTGCCGCCAGGGGCGGTTTCGACCCACGGCTCGAATCCGGAAATCTCCGCGCCGTGGCGCAGGATTGGACCGACGAGCGGGTCGTTCGCTCCGGCCTCCGGGTTGGCGAGAATCGCGCAGGGAGGGCCGCCGCTCAGGACATCGACGCTCAAGGCCTCCGCTGGAAGACCGGTTCGGGACAGCATGAAATCGCGAAGGGTTGCGGCAACACGCTCGCGGATGGTGGAGACATCGCCATCGGCAGGCCGGGGGTGGCGGCAATCAAGGGTGGCTTCGCACCAATCGGGCACGACGTTGACGCCACCGCGGGTGACGGTCCGGCTGCCACCCTCGGTGCTGACGGACTGGATGCCCCCTCCGCCAATGGTGGTGCCGATGGCGACGGTCGCAGGTTCGAGCAGGCCGTCCGCGAAGAGCGGCGCGAGCGCGGCGTTCATGGCGTCGGGATCGGAGGCGAGCGCGTGGAGCGCAGCCGCCATCCGGGTGACGGCATTGACGCCGAGGTGCGGGGTGGCGGCGTGGGCAGCCTGTCCGGAGGTGCGGACGAGCAACTGGGCGATGCCGCGGTGGCCGACGACCGGGACGAAGCCGTAGGAGCCGTCGAGGGCAACGCCGAGAATGGCGTCGCGGAGTCCGTCCGGGCCGATCGCGGCGGGGAGCAGGCCGTGACGGTCGAGCCAGC
>CAIPGK010000200.1 GCA_903864575.1 uncultured Chloroflexota bacterium | reverse complement strand
TCCGCGTCCGGGGAGGGTGCGGAACGGCGATTGTGTCTTTGTTCTCCTCGCGGTGGAAACCCGGCAGCTCCGGCGACGGCGCACTGGCGCGCCCGACTGTCGCTGCCTCGCCCTTTTTGGTTCCAGCGGACCCTGACCATGATCGACGCACGATGCGATGTCGCGATGCCGGTGGCATTCGCCCGGGCGTGCCTGGTCCTGACCCGGGGGCGGTTTCTCGACGCCTCGCGCCTGAGGTGCATGCCGTGTAGCGCCGGGACCAGGGCGATGCAGCGCGTGCAATCCCTCGTGGCAAACCCTGACGCCGGTCCATCCCAAGCGTTCGGCTCCGACGTGCTTGCGTTGCGCCACGGAAGGGCGATGTCCGCGCGTGGACTGTTGCGGATTACCCGGACGGGTTGAACCCGTCGCGCGGTCGAGCGGCCTGGAAGCGAGCGCGGCGGTGTGGCCGCGAGCCCCGGGGGGTGGAGTTGGCTGGTCAATGGTCCGATCCCGACGTGTGGCTGCCCCTGCCATTGTCCGCAATCAGGTCCCGGAGGTACGGGGCCGTGTGCGAGTCCGTGGCGCGTGTTCGGGAGAGGCGCCTGCGGCGCGTTGGTGGGGAAAGGCCAATCCGGCCTGAAATCCTCGTGTTCCGGGGTGAAAACCGTGAGGTCGGCAGGCCCGGCTGGAGCGGGAAAAACTGACCTGCGGAAGGGGGTTGCACTATCTCGAAGATCGCGTATAATGCGTGTACGGACACATTATCCGTACACTGTTGAAGAAAGGGAGAACACGAGATGAACCTTACGTTCGCGCACGATCACGATCATGGTGGCAGCGATATTCCGGCTGGACCCGAAACCGCACTGGCCGGAAACGGCGGCGCGGCCAATGCGAGCGCGAGCGGCGGGGCCGGAGCCCTTTCAGATGTCAACAGCGGCGCAAACGTCGGGAACGCCATTGGCGTCGGCAATACGGTCGGAACCGTGGCGGTCGATGGCGGGTTGGTCGGCAACGTCACCAATATCGGCGTCAGCCTCAGTGGCGGCACCGCCATCTCTGATGCCTCCGGTGGCGATTACAACGTCTCCTTCGTGAGTTAGCGACGCTCCACGGCGAACGGATTTCGGGGCACATCCCGGCCAGTTCGCCTTCCGACAGCCTCCTTCCCTCCGGACGCCGGCACACCTGGGCGTGGTTCCAGCCCACCCACAGCGGCCCCACAGCCGCGGGCGATGAACCAGCCAGCCGGGCGTCCGCCTCCCCAAATGCGGAGCGCGGCACCCCTCCCGCCGCAGCTCCCATGCAACCTTCGCAAGGAATGCCCCCGCCCTGGTTCCTCCCGGGACGGGGGCATTCCCTGTCCGAGCGGCAGGTTCGATGCCGAGGCTCCGCGATTTGTGACGTTTCGGTGATCGTGGATTGAGCGGTTGTCCGGATCGGACGCGCGGCTGCAGCAAGGCGCACGCACGGGGGCTTGCAATTGCTGGAAACATGCGTATAATTCGTGTACGTACAGATTATTCGTACATCAATCACGAAAGAACGTACGTCTCTGGCAACTGATCTTCACAACCTCGGGCTGGTTGACGTTCGCTGTTGACGGGGTTGCAACCCGAAATCCAACGATTCCGGAACGGAGCGCCAGGCGGAGTCATGCAGCCACAGGAAATGGGCCTGATCAGGGTCACAACGACGTCGATCAGTCAATGAATCTTCCCGAGCGCAGGTCATGCGCTCTTTCTCCGAGGAAACCGGAAACCCTCCCCCCGGAATCCTCGACGCGATTCTCCCCCCTATGGCAACGCCCCCGGTCCTGGTTCCTCCCCAGGCCGGGGGCATTGCCGTTGGAGCATGTTCGGGAGCAGGGCCGGATCAGTAGCCCCGTCGCTTGTCCACGAGGTTGACCAGCGGCTCACCTCGATAAAACCGCAGCATGTTCTCCTTCAACACTTCCACGCACCGGAGTTCCTTTTCGGTCGATGCGCCCGCCATATGGGGAGTGAGAATGAAGTTCGGCGCGTCCCAGAGGGGATTGTCCTTTGGGGTGGGTTCGATCTCGGTAACGTCGATGGCCGCGCCCGCAATCCTGCCCTCGTTCAGCGCCGCAGCGAGCGCCGGTTCGTCGACGATGCCGCCCCGGGAGACCACGATCAGGTAGGCGCTCTGCTTCATCCGCGCGAGCATCGCCGCATCGACCATGTGATGCGTCTCCGGGGTCAGGGGGGCGGTGATGACCACCACGTCCGACAGGGCCATGAGATCGTCGAGCCGCCCGATCGGCCAGATCTCGCTGACGCTGGCGTCGGCGGGGACAGGGTTGGCGTCGACCGCAATCAGGTGCATATCGAAGGCCGCGGCCCGTTTCGCGATGGCGCGCCCGATCGCTCCGTAGCCGACGATGCCCATCGTGGAGCCATACATCTCGCGGGCGCGTCGGTACAGGTCCGAGCGGTCCCAGCGGCGGGCCTGCTGCCGATCCCAGCATTCCGGCATGTAGCGCGTGAGCGCGAAGAGCATGGCGAAGGTGTGCTCGCCGATGCTCGGACCGTGCGCGCCACGGGTGTTGGTGACGAGAATGTCGCTCTCGACGACCTCGGGAATGCGCGCGATGTACTCCACGCCGGCGGCGGAGGACTGGATCCATTTCAGGTTTGGGGCGGCTTCGATCAGTTCCTTCGAGGGCAGGCCGTACACGACATCTGCATCGCGGACCACTCCCATGACCTTGCCAGGGTCGAGTTCCTTGACGATCTCGAGGCCGGGAATGTCGTCCTTGAGGTC
>CAIPGK010000199.1 GCA_903864575.1 uncultured Chloroflexota bacterium | reverse complement strand
GAGATCGGCCATGACCCCGACATCCTCGCCCGCCTCGTCGCCGAGGGCGACGCCCTGCTCGATCCGGTTGACCATCCACGCCTCGTAGCGGTTCAGCGGTTCGATGAAGAGCCGCGCGCTATTCGCCCGCGCCACGGGCAGGAGTTCGCGCAGGGCGGCGATCACGAGGCCGCGCTCGAGATCCTGCGCGGTGGCGACTGGCGAGAGATCGGGCAGCCCGGGCGCGCGCGCGAACTGCGGTACGAGCAGCACGCCCGTCGCGCCGAGCGATCCCGCCAGTTCCAGCCGTGCCCGGATGCGGTCCTTCGCGGCGGCGCGGACCTTCGGGTCGGGATCCACCAGCCCCTGCCCGCTGTCGATGCTGGCGAGACGGACCGGGGAGTCCGCGAAGATGCGGCGAATCTCGTCGTGCGGCATCTCCAGCACGGGGCTGAAGAGTTCGACGCCCTGCAACCCCGCCCGGTCGATCCAGGCGAGGCGGTCGGCCAGAGTGTCGCCGGGGGCCATCAATTCACGGAGGGCAAGATTCATGCGAATGCTCCCTTGGAGACGGCGCGGTCGCCGGAGACTGGTGAACCGGTCGCTGCCACCGGGTCGGGATCGTACCAGAGGCGCTCCGGCGGGTCGCGAGCGCGGACGTCCGCAAATGCGAGCCCGAGGCAGCGCCAGCCGGTGGCGTGGAGCCCATGGTGGCAAGGCGAACACACCGAGAATGCAAGTCGACATCTGCGCTGGGTGGTGAGAGAATCCCCACTCCTCCGACTGGGGCAAGGCCGCGATGGCGCGGCTGCAGGACCCCGGCAAATGAGAGAGAGGGTGCCATGAAATCAACGTGGGTGCACGGGCTACATCTGGCGACGGGCGCGTTGCTACTGGCGGGCATGGCCGTGCCGATGGCGGCGGGCGCGCAGGACGACCCGGTCGAACTGGTCGTCTGGGACCAGTTCACTGATCCCGAGGCCTCGGGGTTGGTCGACGAGATCTACGCCGGGTTCACCGAGAAGAATCCCAACGTCACGATCAAGCGCGAGGCGGTCGAGAACGACCAATTGCGCCAGACGCTCCGGACCGCGCTCTCCTCGGGCGAAGGGCCGGACGTGATTTTCTACGATGCTGGACCGGGCTATGCGGGCGTGCTTGCCGAGTCGGACCTCATCATCCCGATGGACGAGTACGCGGCCGAGTACGGCTGGAAGGAGAAGGTGGCGGGGACGGCCCTCCAGGGAACGACCATTGACGGCAAGCTGTACGGGATGCCGCTCCAGGTCGACCTGATCGGCATGTACGTCAACACCGCGGTCATGGAGGAGAATGGCTGGGCCGCACCGACCACGCTCGCGGAGATGCTGACCTTCTGCAAGACGGCCAGCGAAGCAGGCGTCATTCCGATCGCTTTCGCGGACAACCCCGGCTGGCAGGCATTCCACCAGTTCTCGATGACCGCCAACCAGATGATCGGCGCGGACGCCATGCAGGAGATCCTCTACAACGGCGGCGCGGCCAACTGGAACTCCCCTGAGATCGTCACGGCGATCCAGGCCTACTTCGTCGACATGCGCGACGCCGGGTGCTTCCCCGAGGACGCCGTCGCGCTCACCTACGATGACGGCAACGCCCTCTTCTACGCGGGCGACGCGGCGCTGCATACGACAGGCTCGTGGATGATCGGCGACATGGAAGCCAACATGGAGGCCGTCGACAAGGTGACGTTCGTGCCCTTCCCGGCGATCGATGGCGGCAAGGGCCAGTACTGGATCACCGGCGTCGGCTCGGCGTACTACGTGACCGCCAACAGCGAGCATCCCGCGGAGTCGGCTGCCTTCATCGACTACCTGTTCGATCCGGCGGTCGTTGCCGACAAGTGGGTCGAGCAGGGCCGGTATGTGGTGCCGGTGGAATTCGAAGCGGCCTCGGTCGAGGCGTCGCCGCTCTTCGCCTCCGTTCTCGACACGCTCCAGAAGTCGCTCAAGGGCGAGGCGGAACTGGGCTTCAACGTCGACGTGATGGCGCCGCAGCCGTTCAACGACATGATGCTCAACGGCTTCCAGGCCATGCTGAACGGCGACAAGACTGCCGAAGAGCAGGCAGCGGACCTTCAGACCGCATGGGAGGAAGGCGCGAAGTAGGCAAGTTCGCGGGCCGGTCCCGGGCGACCGGGCCGGCCCGTTTTCACATCCCCCGGATCGGACGCCGGTTGCCCAGCGGGGGCATCGGGCGATCTGGCAGGAGAGGTCCATGACCGCCTCGTGGCGGCGCTGGCGCGCGGGGCTGATCTTCCTGCTGCCGTCGCTGGCGCTCTACCTCTGCTTCGTCGTCAACCCGTTCATCCAGTCGATCTGGTTCAGCCTGACCGACTGGGACGGCGCGTCGAAGGTCAAGGAATTCATCGGCCTCGCCAACTACCGCGAGCTCTTTGCCGATGGGCTTTTCTGGCAGGCGCTGCGTCATAACCTCGTTTGGGTGCTGATCGGCACGGCGGTCCCGCTCATGATCGGGATGCTGCTCGCCCAGTTGATGTGGTCGAAGCCTCGCGGGTTCACGATATACCGTACGGTCTTCTTCCTGCCGCATATTCTGCTTTCCACCGTCATCGGCATCATCTGGGCCTGGATCTACAACCCGATTTTCGGCATCCTCAACAAGGGCCTCGACGCGGTCGGCCTCAAGGATGTCAGCCGCGGCTGGCTGGGCGACCCGGACTGGGCGCTTCTGGCGGTGCTGGTGGCGGCGATGTGGGCCACGATCGGGTTTGTCTTCGTCATCCTGCTGGCCGGGTTGCAGAATGTCTCCCGCGACCTGCTCGAGGCGGCGACTATCGACGGCGCGAACGGATGGCAGCGGTTCCGTGACGTCACCATTCCCGAGATGGCGAACGTGCTCAACGTCGTCACGGCCCTGCTGCTGATTGGCGGATTCAGCGTCTTCGATCTCATCTACGTGATGACCGGCGGCGGCCCGAACAATGCGTCCCAGACCCTCGCGACCTACACCTTCGAGCAGGCCTTCGCCCAGAACCGGGTCGGTTACGGCGCGGCGCTCTCGCTGGTGATGACCGTACTGGCGCTGGTCACGTCGTTCATCTTCATCCGCCTGCGCGAGCGCGGCGAGGAGGTTCGCTGATGGCGACGTCCGCACCCGCGCAGCGCCGGACGTCACGGGAGGGAGGCCCCCTCGGCGGGGCGTTCCGCTACCTCATCCTTACGGCATTCCTGCTGTTTTTCATCGTGCCGATCATCTGGATCTGGCTCTCGGCATTCAAGGCGCCCAAGGAGATTTCCCGGAATCCGTTCGGCCTGCCGGAGGTCTGGCGTTGGGGGAACTTCGTCGAGGCGTGGACGGTTGGCCGCTTCGGGCAGTACCTTGGCAACAGCCTGATCTACGCGGTTGCCATCGTCGGCGGGGTGACGATCCTCGCCTCGCTGGGCGGCTACGCCCTGGCGATGCTCCCGCTTCCGGCGCGCAATGCGTTCCTGCTGACCTTCATGCTCGGCCTGATGATCCCCTTCGAGTCGGTGATGATCCCGCTGTTCTATCTCGAGCGCGATCTCGGCCTGCTGGGAACCTACTTCGGCTTCATCGTTCCGGGCATCGCGTTGCGGCTGCCCTTCGGCATCTTCCTCATGCGCGGATTCTTCCGCGGCCTGCCCGGGGAGTTGGCCGACGCTTCGCGGGTGGACGGCGCGAACGAATGGCAGACATTCCGGAACGTGATGCTGCCACTCGCGTGGCCGGGCATGGCGGCGCTGATCGTCTTCCAGTTCCTCTGGACGTGGAACCAGTTCATGCTGCCGCTGGTCATGGTGCAGAAGGACGAACTGCGCCCCGTGAGCACCGGCATGATGTTCTTTTTCGGCCGATTCACCGCGCAGCGCGACCTGATCGCCGCGGGCGCGGTCATCGCGATGATTCCGGTGCTGGTGCTTTATCTCGTGATGCAACGCCGCTTCATCGAGGGCGTTACGGCGGGGGCGCTCAAGTCCTGACCGGCCAGTTGTCCCGCATGCTCCGCCCGGGGCGACGCATTGCCCGGAACTGCCGCGTCCTCGGCGGGACGGCAGGCAGCGGCGAAGCGGCACGGCACTGATCCCGCCGAGCGACCGCGCTGCTGCCGGCGTCGCTGTGAAACGGACCGGTAGCGTGGTTCGCCGTGGTCAGGATCGGTGCGCCGCGCGGCGACGCCATTTTCCTGCGTTGCATGCCCGCGCTCATCACGCCACTATTTGCGGATTGGACAGCAACCGGATCGCTGCCAAAATGGAGCGACATGCCGATCATCCGCTGCGCCGCCAACATCCGGGGTGGCGATGACTGGCCGGCCGGCCTGCGAGCGCCTGATGCAGCCATCGAACCCGAAGCGGGACTGAGGAGGGATGTTCTGTGAACTACCGTCCAGCGCTTGCTGCGCTTCACGAGGTGCTCGACCCGGATGTCTACCTCGAAATCGGGGTGCACGCCGGGGAAACGCTGCGGTTTGCGCCGAGACAGGCGATCGCGATCGATCCCAGCTTTCGCCCGCTGCGGCCGGAACTGCGCGATCGGCCGGGATTCCAGTTCTTCGAGGAGAAGAGCGACGCGTTCTTCGAAAACCATCGTCGGGAGGACGTACTCGGGGATGCCCGCGTCGATTTCGCGTTCATCGACGGCCTGCATGAATCGAACCAGGTGGCGCGCGATTTTGCGAACGTCGAACGCTGGTCACATCGCGATACCGTCGTCGTGTTCCACGACTGCTGGCCACCCAATCCACGGATGGCCTACCGGCGGGTCGACGTTGCCCCCGGCTTCACCGGCGCCGCGGGCGATTGCTGGCGGATCATGCCGTTCCTGCGGCGACACCGGCCCGAGTTGGTGATGCTGATGCTGGACGCGCTTCCCACCGGACTGCTAATGGTCACCGGCCTGAATCCGGATGCGCCGGACATTACCCGGTTTATCGGCGAGATCGACCGCGCTGTTGCCGTGCCCCGCGAGGAGCAGGATCTCGCATTGTTCCGGTTCGTGGCGTCGGAGACCGCTGTCAGCACGGAGCGATTCCTGGCCGCGCTCGGGTGGACGCCACCCCCTCCTGTTCCCGGATAACCGGTCTGGATTGTGGCGGTAGCGAGGCGACAGCGATGGATGAGCCGCCACGAAGTCCTGATCGTGAGCGCCGGCGGCACGCCCGGATCGAACGGGTCGCCCGCCTGAGGGGGAGACGGCTACACTCTGCGCCAGATACAGCACCGGCGCGCAGTTGGCCCGCCAGAGTATTCCGGAGACGATGGCGGTGGCAATGAAGTACCTCAAGGTGCTGAAAACCCTGCATCAGCACCTCGATCCTCAGGTCTACTTCGAGGTTGGCGTCCGGGCCGGGAGATCGCTCGCGCATGCGCCACACCGGGCAGTTGCTGTCGATCCCGACCTCTCGCCGCTGCGTCCGGTGTTGCGGGATCGGTCCGGGTTCCAGTTCTACGAACAGGAGAGCGACGCGTTCTTCCGGGATCATCGCCGCGAAGATGTGCTCGGGGATGCGCGCGTCGATCTCGCCTTCATCGACGGCCTGCACCATTCCGATCAGGTGGCCCGCGACTTCGCCAACGTCGAGCGATGGTGCCGCCCTGGCGCGATGGTGGTCATGCACGACTGCTGGCCGGATCGCCCGGAGATCGCCTACCGCGAGTCGTGCCCTGGGCAGTGGGCGGGCGATTGCTGGCGAGTCATTCCGTTTCTCCGACGCCATCGGCCAGATCTGGAATTGACGGTGCTCGATTCCGGGCCGACTGGGCTGCTGATCGTGCGTGGGTTGAACCCGGATTCACCGGATGTCGGACAGTATTCCGGTGAACTCGACGCGGAGGCCGCCGCGCCTCGCGAGCAGCAGGATCGTGAGTGGGCGGCGTACCGTGCCCGGGAAATCGCGGTCGAACCGGAGACGTTCCTTGCCTCGATCGGCTGGGACGCGCCGGACGAAAACGACGGTGAGGCCGACTGACCGGCGCGCTTCTGCAAACGCCTTCGCACGCTGGCGGCGCCCCGGGGCGCACGCACGACGTCAGACCCGCGAGCGAACGAGCCAGTTTCTCAGCTGCCGGGGATTGAGCGAGACCGTGTCCTCCGGGTGGAGCCGGTCCTTGGCGAGCGCCGCGATGGCGACCGCGGCCTCCCTGCCGAATCCGCCGTCGTCGGCAGCCCACTGGACGAAGCCGAGCAGATCGGTCCGGTAGCGCATGAGGCGGTCGAGGTCGGGATCGGAGCGGACAAGGCCGCAGAGCAGGAGTGCGGTCGCATCCGCGGCCGGATCGCGGCGGGTCGCGTCGTACTGGGCGAGCATCAGCGCAACGGGCCATGCGGTTCGGGCAACGTCGCGGGCTTCGCGCTCGATGGCGGCGGGCAGGTCCGTCTCCTCGGCCAGCGCTTCCCTGATCGCGGCGTGCAGCCATGCCTCGACGTAATCGGCATCCTGCCCCGGAAGCGAGCGCAGCAGTTCGCGACGGGTGTGAGTGCGGATCAGTCCTTCGCGGTCGAAGTGATCGATGACAACGCCCACGTCGATCCGCTGTGGCGTTATCTGCGGCCCACCGGTCAGACCGCGTCCGGCGGTGTCCATCGCGTTCACGAGGATGGTCGGGGCTTCGGCAAGCGCGGAGACGAGCGGAAAATTGCGCGGGATGAAGCGGTCATGCGCAAGAAGGTGCAGCCGCGCGCCGGGACGGGCGAACAGGATGCCGTGCGCTCCGCTGCCAACGGCGGAAACGATCTCCCGGTGGGTGGCGAAGAGGCGAGCCTGCTCGCGGATCGGCATCCGTTCCGGGCAGGCGATGCGGAATCCGTTGTCGGACAGGATGTCTTCGAGCCACGGTTCGCCGGTCATCTGGCGGTTGTGGCTGCCGAGCAGGCGGCGGCTGAGATAGAGCGGTTGGGTTGATTGCTCGCCATCCACGCCGAGGCGCGCGGCCATGCGCCGGAACATGGCGGCGAAGGCCGGGTTGCCCGATCGTTGCTGCACGAAGAGTGCCTCCGGGACGACAAGGCGCGCCACGCCCACCGGTTCCTTCACCAGGAGCAGGCGGGACTCGTCCACCCCGAGGGCGGCGAGCAGGTCGTACTGCCAACTGGCGAGGAGTCGTTCGCGGGTGGTGGAGTAGTGCAGGAAGACGGGAAGCGACGGGTCAAGCTGGTCGATGGCCCATGCGCGGGCGAGCGTTTCGAGCAGGAAGCGGCCGAAGTGCGGGTCGAACCAGCCGAGATAGATGCCCGCGTCGTGGCGGCTGGCCGGCGCGGGAACATCCTGCCCGGTGGCGGAGGTGACCGTTTTGCCGCTTTTGCCCCGGCGGAGTTCCGCCAGTTCGACCGGCGCGCCGCGCTCATCGAGCACGCCGCCGGTGAAGTCGGGGCCGTCATCGTCGCGCTCCTCGCCGCGCAGTTTGAGACCGGGGACCAGGATCGCATTCGCGATCTCGGCAACGCCGGGTTCGCCGGTTTCCAGCCACGGCGCGGCGATGGTCCGACGCAATTCAGCCTCGGCTTCCGAGGTGTAGCCGACGAGGGTGAACAGGGCCGGATCCAGGGATCGGGCGCTCTCCGGGCGTGACGCATCGCTGCCGGAGCGTTCGGCGTCGGGCCGGACGCGGTCGTCCCGACCACGCGCCCGGTCCGGGCCCCTGCCGCGATTGGCGAGGCGTTCGGCGCGTTCCCGCTCGCGCGCCGCGAGCCGCTCGGTCTTCTCCCGCTCGCGGTCGGCGCGACTGGCGGCGTCGCGCTGGCGTTCCTCCGGCGTGCGGTGCTTGCCGCGGTTGCTGCCCTCGCGGGGCGCTGGCGAGCGGTCGTCGGTCATGGTGGCCTTCCGTGACGAACCGGCCGCGGTGGACCGGGTGGAGCACTGCCGGAAGGATAGCCCGTCCGGGGTGGGAATCGGCTCACAATCCGGGGTTTTCCGGCACGATCCGTGCGTGTCGGGGTAGAGTTGGCTGATCACTGCGCGAACCCCGCCGGCGACCTGCTCCGCGACCCCGCGCTCCCCATTGTCTGGAGACCACGATGCCTGAAGATATTGTCGACGATTCGGCGCCTGCCGCCGAGAAACCGGTGCGCAAATCCCGGGCGAAGAAAAGCGCGGACCCTGTCGATGCCGTTGTTGCGGCGGGGGAAGAGGCGGTCGAGGCCGCACCCGCGGCGGAAGTCAAGCCGAAGCGGACGCGGGCGAAGAAGAGCGAGCCCGCCGTCGAGGCGGCGCTGGCCGTTGCTGCCGAGGACGCCGGGCCCGATGGCGCAGCTCCCGCGCTGATCGTCGCGGATGCGGCGATCGACGCCATCGTTGCGACGGCGGCGGCCGATCTGGAGATGAACGGCGAACCGGAGGCCAACGAGGCGTTTGTCGAAGCGGAAGAGGTGTTCGAGGTCGCGCCAGCCGCGAAGCGCGAATCGGGCGCGCAGCGGCGCGCCCGGAAGAAGGCCGAGTCGGATGCCGCGTCGCATGTCGCGCCTGAAGCGGCGGTGGTCGGCGCACCTGACGCGGTCGTCGAATTCGTTCCCTCCTCGACCCAGGGGGTGGACGGCGAGACGATCGAGCCGGGCTTCGCGCTGCTCGGGCTTGGCGAGGCGTTGCAAAAGGCGCTGAAAGACGTTGGTTACGAGGAGCCGACCCCCATCCAGGTGCAGACGATTCCGGTGCTGCTTGCCGGGAAGGACGTCATCGCGCAGGCGCAAACCGGCAGCGGCAAGACCGCGGCGTTCGGCCTGCCCATCATCGAGGCGATCGACCCCAACCTCCGCGCCCTGCAGGCGCTGATTCTCTGCCCGACGCGGGAGCTCGCCATCCAGGTTTCCGAAGCGCTCCACAAGTACGGCAAGCACAAGGAAGTCGAGACGCTTCCGATTTACGGCGGCCAGCCGTACGAACGACAGTTCCGCGGCCTGCAGCGCGGTGTCCAGATCGTGGTCGGCACGCCGGGCCGCGTCATGGATCACATGCGCCGGGGAACGCTGAATCTCGACAACCTGCGCTTCTTCGTGCTCGACGAGGCCGATGAGATGCTCGACATGGGCTTCATCGACGACATCGAGTGGATCCTCGAGCACGCCCCTGCGGGCAGGCAGACGGCGCTCTTTTCCGCCACGATGCCGCCGCGCATTGCGGACCTTGCGCGTCAGCACCTGCGCGATCCGCAGCGAATCACCGTCGCCGGCAAGGAGATGACGGTTCCGCAGATCACGCAGGTCTCCTACGAGATCCCGCGCGCGCGCAAGGTGGACGCCCTCACCCGCGTGCTGGACGCCGAGACCCCCACCAGCGCGATGATCTTCTGCCGCACCAAGAACCAGGTGGACGAACTCGGCGAGGCCCTGATGGCCCGCGGCTATGCGGTGGAGACCCTTCATGGCGACCTGTCGCAGGTGCAGCGCGATCGCGTCATGCGCCGATTCCGGGGCGGACAGGCGGATATCCTGATTGCCACCGACGTGGCGGCGCGCGGTCTCGACATCCCCGACGTGTCCCACGTCGTCAACTACGACATCCCCGACAGCGCCGAGGCCTATGTGCACCGGATCGGCCGCACCGGGCGCGCGGGCCGGAGCGGAACCGCGATCACCCTCATCACCCCGCGCGAGACGCGGTGGCTGCGGCAGATCGAGCGGACCACCCGCGGCCGCATCGAGCCCCGTCGCCTGCCGACCCTGACCGATGTGGCCGAGCGCCGGCGCGAGATCATGAAGCAGCAGATTCTCGCGGTGCTGGAGCAGGGCGACTCGTGGT
>CAIPGK010000198.1 GCA_903864575.1 uncultured Chloroflexota bacterium | reverse complement strand
TGCGAGGCCGCGCGGAACTGCTGCGGCGGCCACGTCTGCCGGGGTGGCGTGTGCGTCCCCCCCGGCTGCGGTCCGGGAACCTGCACGGACGGCTGCTGCCAGGGGGATGCCTGCATCTCACCACCCACCGGGGCCGCCTGCGGGATCGGCGGCGCGGCCTGCCTGGCGTGCTCGCCATCCGTTCCCTTCTGCATCGCCGGCGCCTGCGCGGTAGGCACGTGGACGGCGCGCTCGACCTTCGGCAGCGGCCCCGGATCAGCCGGGAATCAGTTCGACAAGCCGTGGGCCGCCGCGCTCTCCGCGGATGACCTGACGCTCTACGTCGCGGACTCGGCGAACGCGCGAGTCGCGGTCTGGACCCGGACCAGCGCGAGCGCCTCCTGGACCGCGGCCGCCCCGATCGGGAACGGCTCCGGGTCGGCCAACGATCAATTCGTCGATCCAAGCGGCCTCGCCCTCTCGGCGGACGGATTGACCCTCTACGTCGCGGATGACGTCGCCTGCCGGGTGTCGGTGTGGACACGCGCGAATGCCAGCGCGCCGTGGCTGGCCCAGACCCCGATCGGCGCGGGCTTCGGCGCGGCCAACGACCAGTTCAAGAGCCCAATGGACGTGGCGCTGTCGCCCGATGAACGGGAACTCTACGTCTCCGACCGCCTCAACGACCGCGTCTGCGTCTGGACGCGCGCCAACCCCGCCGACCCGTGGCAGGCCCAGACGCCGCTCGGCAACGGAACCGGCTCCGCCGACGACCAGTTCAGCACCCCGGTCGGCCTGATCTTCTCCCCCGACGGGCTGGAACTGCTCGTCGCCAACCGGCGCACCGACCAGATTTCGCGCTGGACCCGGTCCGCCACCAGCCAGCCCTGGCAGGCCCAGCCGGTCTTCGGCTCCACGGGCGCGGCGCTCGACCAGTTCAACTACCCGAACTTCCTCGCGCTTTCGCCGGACGCGCTGACCCTCTACATCGCCGACACCGACAACAACCGGATCACCATCTGGAGCAGGAGCGTCGCCAGCGCGGCGTGGGTTGCGACGGACGTCCTCGGCGCGGGGCCCGGCACGGCCCTCGACCAGTTCGACCTGCCCTACGGCGTCGCCCTCTCCACGGACGGGTATGAACTCCTTGTCGTCGACCGCGACAACAACCGGGTGGTCGCCTGGAAGAAAGGCTGATCGCCCTGTCGCCGCCCGATCTCGTCGCGCGCCCGGCACTGGGTCATCCCGGCCCCGCGCGCCCCCGTGGCAATGCAGGACTGGCCATCGGGCCGCCACTGGCGCAATCGGTGATGTCGGGGCTAGACTCGCGTATCCCGCAGTCCCGCGCAGCAGTGCCCATGCCCCACATGGCATAATGAAACATACGTTCGCAAAAACCGCGACGAGCGCGACAGCGAGGCAGCGGCGATGATCACCTATCTGCTCGGCGGGTATCTGACCTCCCCGGCTGACACCCTGGTCAACACGGTCAACACGGTCGGTGTCATGGGCAAGGGCGTCGCGAAGGAGTTCCGGGCGATCTACCCGGAGATGTTCGACGCCTACGCTGCCCGTTGCGCGTCCGGCGACCTCGTTCCGGGGTCGCTGCACCTGTGGCGGACGCCGCACAAGAACGTGCTCAACCTGCCGACCAAGCGCCACTGGCGCAACCCCTCCCGCCTCGAGGACATCGACGCCGCCCTGCGCACCTTCGCCGCCGAATGGCATCGCCACGGTCTCACCAGTGTCGCCTTCCCGCAACTCGGGTGCGGCAACGGCGGGTTGGACTGGGAATCGCAGGTCCGCCCCCTGATGGAGCGATGGCTCGCCCCGTTGCCGGTGCGGTGCTTCATTCACATCCCCGATGGGAATCCCCTGCGCCCCGCCGGTAAGGCTGGCAAGGAGATCGCCGAGTGGTTGCGGGGCAATCCGGTCCGCCTCGCGTGGGAGCCATTCCGCGAGGATCTGGCACGGCTTGGTCTGGACCTTGACGAGGAGGACGCCTTCGCGCTGTGGCAGGCGCTGGATGACAACGGCATCATCGTGCCCGGCGATGTGCCAGAGGGGAACGACCCCGATCGCCTGTTCGCGAAGCTTGCCGGGAGTTCCTGCCTGATTCCCGCCAAATGCATTGCCGTGCAGTCATCGCAGGCGTATGATGCCACCCCAGTGGAGCGACGCTTCCTGAATGTCTCGGCGGATGCCGTTCGCCTTCTGCCGATGCGCATCCCTTCTGGTCGTCGCGTCCCGTCCGTTCCCGCACGGTTGGAGGATGGCGCTCCGTGGCCGGTTCCTCGCGCAAACCCGATGACGCCGCCATCGCAGCTGTCGTTGCTGATGTAGCGGCCCGCGCGTGGCTGGGCCTCCCGGCGACCTGGCCCGGTCATCTCTACCACGTCACCGATGTCTAGAACGCCGCCGCCATTCTCACTGAGGGACGGTTTTTTTCTCGCGCCGAAGCCACCCGGCGCGAGTTGATGGCGATGGACAATGCCCACCCCCGGATCATCGCCGAAGCCCCGGCTTCGCTTCGTTCACAGGTTCGCCTTTACTTCCGCCCGCGCACGCCCACCTTCGCGGTGAACGAAGGGCTGCATCGTGCCGCCGCGCGCGATTCCGGCGAGGACGCCCACTGTCCCGTTCCCGTCGCTTTCGTGCTGGATGCTCCTGCTGTGCTCGGGCGTGCCGGCGCGCGCTTTTCCCGGGGCAGCCTTGCCCGATGGACGGTCGAGCCGGCCATCGGCGAGAGCGCTGCGTTCCTCGCCGCGCTCCCGTGGCACGACATCTACAACATCGAACAGATTCCTTCATCGAGCGATTGCGAGGATGTCGACGACCTGACCGAGGAGGCGCGGAACGAATGCCGCCGCGCTGACCGCATCAGGTATCACCGGCAATCGGAAGTGATCGTGCCCGATGCACTCCCGCTGGACAGCCTGATCCGGGTGGGCGTCCGTTCTCACGCCGAGTGGCGGACGCTCCAGGCCGTGCTCGCCGATCGGGGCGCCCCCGAGGACCTCATGGCGAAGGTCGGGGTGGATGCCCAGTTGTTCGTCCGGAACCAACCACACACCCAGGACGCGCGCTACAACCCCCACACGGGCACAATCCGGGTGACGTTCGCCGGCCGCATGGCGCACGGGATCGTGATGGATGCCGCGATCGCATGGGAATCCCCTGTGGGCAGGGTCATCGAGGGCGCGCCGGTGATCGGCTTCAAGCCCAACCTTTCCCTGCTCCTGGAGGTTCCCGCCGCACTGCGTGGGGAGGCCTTTCGCCTCACCATCTGGATCGAAGGCGCCTTCGCGTTCTCCGCCTGGTTCAGCCCTGCGTCCGAGCAGATGATTCCGCCGCTCCGCTGATCCCGCCCTGGGTCGCCGTTACGCCATGATCCGCGGCAGGTGCTCGTCCACGTACCGGGTGTTGATTCGGCCCGCCGCGAAATCCTCGGTCGCGAACAGCTTTTCGAGGAACGGCAGGTTGGTCTTGATTCCCTCGACCCGCGTTCCCGCGAGGGCTCGCTGCATCGTCGCGATGGCCTCGTCGCGGGTCGCCCCGCTGGCGATGATCTTGGCGATCATCGGGTCGTAGTAGAACGTCACCTTCGTGCCCGCCGCCGCGCCGGAGTCGATCCGGATGCCGGGGCCGCTCGGGAACTCGAGCACCGTGATCTCCCCCGGCGCGGGCATGAAGTTCTTCGCCGGGTCCTCCGCGTACAGCCGCGCCTCGATGGAGTGCCCCGTCGCCGGGACCCCGCCCGCGGGAATCGACAGCCGCTCCCCGGCCGCCACCCGGATCATCTCGCGCACCAGATCGACCCCGGTCACCTCCTCGGTGACGGGATGCTCCACCTGCAACCGCGTGTTCATCTCGAGGAAGTAGAACTCCCCCGCATCATCGACGAGGCACTCGATGGTCCCCGCGCTGTAGTACCCCATCTTCTCCGCGAGCGCGACCGCCGCCGCGCCCATCCGCTCCCGCAGCGCCGGGGAGACCGCCACCGAGGGCGTCTCCTCCACGATCTTCTGGAAACGACGCTGCAGGCTGCACTCGCGCTCACCGAGATGCACGACCCGCCCGTGCTGGTCCCCGATGATCTGGACCTCGATGTGGCGCGGCGCCGGGGAGAAGAAGCGCTCCACATAGACCGTGGTGTCGCCGAACGCCCGCTCCGCGTCGCGCCGCACGCCGTCGAGCGTCGCCTGGACCTCCTCGGGGGTGTGCGCGACCCGCATCCCGTAGCCGCCCCCGCCCGCGGCCGCCTTGATCGCCACCGGGTAGCCGATGGCCTTCGCGGCGGCCATGATCTGTTCGGCGTCGTCCAATGGGTCCTCGGTGCCGGGAACGATGGGCACGCCCGCCGCCTTCGCCGCCCGCCGCGCCTCGATCTTGCTCCCCATCGAGTCGATCGCCGACGCCGGCGGGCCGATGAAGACCAGCCCGGCCTCCTCGCATTTCCGCGCGAAGCCCGCGTTCTCGGAGAGGAATCCGTAGCCGGGGTGAATCGCCTCCGCGCCTGTCTCCTGCGCCGCCGCGATGATGCGGTCCTGCAGCAGGTAGCTCTTCGCCGCCGGGGCCTCCCCGATGTGCACCGCCCGGTCGGCGGCCTGCACGTGCGGCGCGTTCGCGTCCGCGTCGGAATAGACGGCGATCGACTCGATCCCCATCTCCCGCAACGTCCGCGCGATGCGGCACGCGATCTCTCCCCGGTTGGCGATCAGGACGGTGCGAAACTCAGGCATGAGGGGAACTCCTGCGGGAGGCTATCGGGTATCGGGTATCGGGTATCGGGTATCGGGCGTCGGGTATCGGGTATCGGGCGTAGGGTATCGGGTATCGGGTATCGGGCGTCGGGTATCGGGCGTCGGGTACCAGGGGATCGACCGGTTGCCGAATCCCGTGGCGCCGTCAGGCCATTCCCCGACATCCCGACGAAGGAGGGATCTCGGCGCACGGGTGCGTGGTGGGGATCCCTCCTTCGTCGGGATGACGACATGACATCCGGGAACCGCTCGATGGTCGCCGGGTCTTGCCCCTCCCGCCGACGTCCCTGGTGGTCTATTGGCGGACGGTCGGCCCACCGGCC
>CAIPGK010000197.1 GCA_903864575.1 uncultured Chloroflexota bacterium | reverse complement strand
TGCCACTCGATCCTGAGACCATCGCGCAATTGCTGGAGTACCGCGATCTCCTCCTGGAGTGGAACACGCGGTTCAACCTGACTGCCATTCGGGACCGTGAGGCAATGGAGCGAGTCCTCCTCCTCGACGCGATCCGAATGCTGCCGACGCTCGATGCCGTGGTCGCCGATACCGGCCTGCGCCATCCCAGCCTGATCGACATCGGTTCGGGAGGTGGTCTGCCGGCGATCCCGATCGCCATCTGCCGCCCCGACATTGACCTCACCATGGTCGAAGCGACCGGCAAGAAAGCCCGATTTCTTCAGGAGGTCATCACCCGCCTCGGACTCGATCGCGCGCGCGCTTTGAACGCCAGAGCCGAGGACCTCGCCCGCACCGCCGATAACCGCGAACGCTACGACATCGCGACGGCCCGCGCCGTGGCGTCGCTGCCAGCCCTGATCGAACTGACGGGGCCCTTCCTCCGGGTCGGCGGTACCGGTCTCTTTCCGAAGGGAATGGAGATCGGTCCGGAGATTGCCGCCGCAACGATTGCCTGCCGCGAAATCGGCTGCGAACTCGCCGGGACGGAGATTCTCCCCGGCGACGAAACCACCCTGGTGACGATCCGCAAGAACTCGCCCACGCCCTCCCGCTATCCGCGGCGGTCGGGACTCCCGGCCCAGCAGCCGCTCGGCGGACGCGGGGGAGCATCCTGATGGGTGGCCGGCCGCGCATCTTCTACCGGAAGGAAAAGCTGCGTGGGGCATGCTGGGAGTACCAGATCGACGGCGGCTGGATCACCGTTCCCGGAGCATCAGGAGACCGCCGTCTGCTGCACCATCGGTTCGCGTTCTATCGCCCTCGCGAGGTCGAGGTCCGCACGCCCGCTGGCGTCAAGAAGCTCCACCGGACCGGCGCCGAGCAATGGTTCTTTCCGGATCGCTGGTTTTCCCTCCTCCGGTTCATCACCGACGACAACCAGACGGTTGGCTACTACGTCAACTTTTCGCAACCCTTGACCGAGCTTCGCGAGAACTACTATCGCGACCTCGATCTCGAACTCGATCTCTGGGTCGAGCCCGACGGCACAGCAAGCGAACTTGACCGGAACGAATTCGACGACGAAATCGCGTCCAACCGTCTGACCTCCGAATGGGCTACCGAGGTCAATCAGGCCTGCGCGCGCGTCGCCGCGGCCGTCGAGGCCGCGGTGCAACGGGTAGGCCCGGACATCGACGCCGACCGCGATCCTGAATTCGGTCTCCCCGGATTCATTCTTCGCGTCTGACAGCACCGGCTGGTCCCGTGCGACTCTGCATCATCTATGACTGCCTCTACCCCTGGACGATCGGCGGCGCAGAGCGCTGGTATCGCCTGCTGGCCGAGAGAATGGCGGCTCACGGGCACCACGTGACCTATCTGACACGGGACCAGTGGTCTCCGGGCCCAATGCCTGCCATTCCCGGGGTGCACGTCGTTGCCGTATCCGGCCCCGACGCGCTGTATGTCGACGGCCGACGGGCGATCGCTCCGACTCTCGCGTTCGGGCTCGGCGTCTACCGGCGCCTTCGCCGGATCGGCGGCGAGTTCGACGCGGTCGCCTGCGCGTCGTTCCCCTATTTCTCAACCATCGCCGCGCAACGGCTCCAGCCCCGCTTCGGATACCGGTTGGTGGTGGACTGGTGGGAGGTATGGAGCGACAGGTACTGGCAGGACTATCTCGGTCCAGCTGGAGGGCACGCGGGTGCGTGGGTCCAGCGCCAGTGTGCGATCGCGCCGCATCTCGCCCGCTGCGCGTCCGACCTGCACGCGCGGCGCCTCGCGGAACTGGGCCATGATGGACCAGTGCTTCCGATCGGCGGGATCCATGAGAGCGCATCGATCCAGTCGCCACCTCGGCAGGCGGGTGATTATCTGGCCGTCATCGGGCGGCTGAACCGCGACAAGGGCGCCGAGGCAATCATCCCCGCGCTTGCCGCGGCACGAGAAACCTTGCCCGGTCTCCGGGTGGTGATCGCTGGCGACGGGCCAGCCCGCGATGTCATCCAGCGGGACGCCGAGCGCTTCGGGCTGGTGGATGCCGTCGACGTCCGGGGGTTCGTTCCCGAACCGGAGCTTGACGAAATTCTTCGCGGCGCGCTCGCCTTGCTCAACCTCTCGCGCCGGGAGGGTGTCGGGCTTGCCGTCCTCGATGCCGCCAGTCGAGGCGTTCCGTCGATCCTCTGCGCCGGTCCCGACAACGCCGCGGTGGATCTCATCGAGCCCGGGGCAAACGGCGCAATCTCTCCCTCAACCGCGGCGGATGATGTCGCCTCGGCTATCCTGCGCATACACGGGGCGGGGCTGCGGCTCCGCCGCTCGACCTCGTTGTGGTGGGCGGAAAACCGCGCTCGCCTTGATGCCGAAGACGGGCTTCGCCGCGCCGAATCCGCTCTCTTCGGCCCATTGCCGCTTGAATGACCTGCCCGCGTTGCTCCGACGTGGGGAGTTCCATCTTTGCGGCCCGGGCACGCCGGAGCGGTGAAATGCCATGACTTGCCCACCACCGAAGCGTGAGAAAACAGCTAGTCCACCATTGCTCGCCATCGTCCAGGGTTGGGCGATGGGCGCGGGGCCATACATCGTCTCCGCAATACTCCTGCTTGCCGGATTCTTCCACTACCTCCCCGGAGTCGACTACAGCCGCTCTCCCGATCATTACCGCGCGTGGGCGTTTCCCGCCTTTCGCTACTCGGACATCATCTGGTTGTACCTGCGCGACGGTCTCGCCGGTCGGCCGATCCCCTACCTCCAGTACCCGCTCGAATATCCGCCACTGACCGGGCTCCTCTCGTGGATAGCCAGCTACGCTCCCGGTCTGTCTGGTTACTACCTCGCATCCTGGTCGATAAACGCGGCCTGCATCCTGCTGGCAATCTGGTCGCTTCGCCGGATTCCCGGCGCAAACCCTTGGCCACTGGCTGCCGCCCCGGCCCTCTTCTTCTATCCCGGTCACCAGTTCGACCCGGCAGCGGTCGGCGTAACCGCCGCAGCGCTCGCGGCGCTTGCGCTGGGACGTCAGCGCCTCGGAGCCATCGGATTGGCCGCCGGGGTGTCGCTGAAACTCTTTCCGCTGGCATTCCTCGCCGCCCTGTGCGCCGATCATGTCCGCCACCGAAGGTGGCGCGCGCTCGCGGAAACCGTCACGCTCGCGCTTGCAGTGACGCTCGCGGTCAATCTGCCGCTGGCGGCGATGAACGGGGAAAACTGGTCGTTTTTTTTCAGATGGAACCGGGACAGGCTAGCCGATTCAGGCGTTTGGGTGCTCTGGCGGGATCTCCCGACCCCGGCCCTGACGATGGCCAGCCTGTTGACCGTCGCTGCCGGCGCCACCGTCATGGCACTCTGGGCATTGCGGATCGGCGGTCCCCTGACGGCAACCCTGGGATCGACCGCACTCCTGTGGTGGCTCTTCGCCAACAAGACCTTTACCACCCACCTGATCCTCTGGGTCTTTCTCGCGCTCGCCTTGCTCCGGCCGCCGCTCTGGCTTTGGCTGGCAGCAGTGGCTGTCGACATCGTCGGATTCCAGATTGGCAACTACCTGAATCTGTATAACGTCCCGCTCTACCAGAGTCCCGCTCTCATTCATTCCGCGGTCGTCAACCTTTACGATCCGCTGCAATTGGCCCGCTCGGCCATCCTTCTCTGCTGCGTAGGCCTCGGCATTGTTCGGATCCGGGAAGGTCGAGCCGCCTCGCCCTGGCCACTGACCCGGCCTGCAACGCCGCGACGCGCGCCAGGCGTCGCAGGCATCGCGGACCTGTTCATGCCTGCCGCGGCCTCGCAGCGCCGCTGGCTGGCGCCGTTGGCCATCGGGTCGAGTTATCTGATTGCCGCTCTCGCCATGACCTGGCCACTGGTGCGGCATCTCTCGACGATGACCGCGCCGGGGTTCGACCCGCTCCTGCAGATATGGCTTTCCCGGTGGGTCCAACACGCGTTAGCGACGAACCCGACGGGGCTCTTCGACGCGAACATTTTCCATCCGTTCCCGACAACCCTCGCCTATACCGACGCAAACGTACCCGGCGCGTTGATCGCATGGCCGATCGATGTGATCGCTCGCGACCCGATCGTGACCAACAACATCCTCACGATTGGCACGTTCGTCCTCGCCGCCTGGGGCGTGCAGGCCGTCGCGGTCCGCCTTACCGGCAATCGTGCGGCTGCATGGCTCGCCGGGTTCGCCTATGCGTTCGCGCCATGGCGAATGGTCCACCTCTGGCACCTGAACTGGCTGGAAAGCGCATGGCTGCCCTGGGCGCTTCTGGCGTTTCTCCGGGTCATCGAACG
Source organism: uncultured Chloroflexota bacterium (assembly GCA_903864575.1). GTDB lineage: Bacteria > Chloroflexota > Chloroflexia > Thermomicrobiales > UBA6265 > CADCWF01. The sequence goes on along the minus strand of CAIPGK010000197.1, from coordinate 1,206 downwards.
CCCGACGATCCAGCGCGGGATCGTGTTCGGGCTTGCCGCTGCCGTCGTTACGCTCACAAGCTTCTACCTATCGGTGCAGGTTGTGGCGCTTGCCGCGATCCTGCTCGCCGCCGCGATCATCGGAGACAAGCGGGTGCGGACCCTCGCAACCGTGCGTTCGCTTGCCGTGGCCACCGCCGTCACCGCGATTCTCGCTGGCCCGGTCTACCTGCCGTACCTGAAAGTGCGAAACGAGCAGGGCCTGCAGCGAACTCTGGCTGAAACGCAGGAATACAAGGCGGTCCCCGGTTCGTGGCTCTCGCTTGCTCCCTGGGACGACCCGACGCCCTTCCAGCGCGCCCTCGGCGTTCGGGCCGGGGTGAACCGAGCGCTCACCACCGTTGGACAAGAGCGGCACGCGGACGGGCACCAGCATGCCGAAATCGTGACCGAGGATGCACTCTACCCCGGAGTCTGGACGGTTCTTGCCGCCATCCTGGGCCTCGCATGCTGGAAGCGGCGTTGGCTTTCCTTCGGACTGGGAGCGGTGTCGATCGGATCGGCGATCTTGACGCTGGGCCCGACCTTGGGATCCGGCATTGCGGGTCGGTCGCTTCCCTATGGCTGGCTGTTCGAACATGTCCCACTCTTCACCTCGATGCGCGCCCCGGCCCGGTTTGGCGGCCTCGCCTTGCTCGCGATCGCGGTCCTCGCGGCGCTCGGCCTTGCTGCCGCATGGTCTTCGATGCGGGAACGACTACCGAAGCCGCGATCCACGCTCATCGGCGCGGCGGCGACGGCCACAGCGATCGCGCTGCTTGCAACCGATCTGGCAGCATTCCCGACGCCGGTGGAACCGGTCAACTTCGGTGTCGACGAGCTCGCAGCCTACTCCTGGCTCGCCGGCCAGCCCGCTGGCGCGGTTATGGAGTTCCCCGCCGAATCGATCTTCGCTGACCCCGCAGGGAGCAGCGTGCGGCGGCATGTCGGCCTCTCAATGCTCGGTTCAACGATCCACTGGCAGCCACTGGTCAACGGCAACTCGGGATTCATTCCGCAGTCATACAGCGATCTCCTCGAGCGATTCGTCGGCAACCTGCAACGGCCCGATGGTTCACTTGCACTACGCATCAGCCATGTGGAGAGCGCCACCATTCCGCTCCTGCAGCAACTGGGGGTGCGCTATCTCGTGATTCACCGCGACCGCTACCGTGCAGAGGACTGGCC
>CAIPGK010000196.1 GCA_903864575.1 uncultured Chloroflexota bacterium | reverse complement strand
GAGCCGAGATCCCTCGTTCCTCGGGATGACGGGCAGTGGATGACGAGCGGCGAATGGCGACCACCTGATGACGACGGGGTGCACCCGCGCCGACCGTCGCCGACGCGCTCACCGCAGGCGCGACGCCATTCCGCACACGCAACGACGCCGGACCTTGCGGCCCGGCGTCGATGAGGTTCGGCGTTCCGGCGGCCCCGCGTGGGGGCGAACCGGCAGCCGGTGCAATTGCTAGCTGGTGGTCCGGCGGCGGCGGCGCTCGGCCTTGCGGCGCTTGGCGCGGTTCTCCTCCTGGACGCTGATGAACCGAAGCCCGCGGCGATGCTCGCGGATGATCCCGGAGCGCTCGATGCCCTTGTTGAAGCGGCGAAGCAGTTGCTCGAAGCTCTCCGAGTCGCGAATCTCAACCCGCATGCGTGTAGCTCACCCTTTCTCTCGTATCGGCCGGCCGGACATCTGTGGCCTGACCCGCCGTTGTTCGGCACAACACATCCGTCCCGGTAATCACCGGGTAACCGCAGAAGTATACGACCACCCGTCCGCGCTGCCAAGTGGCTGTTTGTCAGCGTGGCACCGTGCGTCGCGGGGCGTCGGTGATAGGGTTATGGGGCAAGTACGGAACCTGGTCGGCCGTTCGCCTGAACCGTTTCCCACCGGCAGGCGGCCACCGACGCGCGATCCATGCGGAGCCACCCATGCCCCACGACCCACGACCCATGCCCCATCCCGACCCCTGCGATCCCTCGTTCCGCCAGGATCAGGCGCGCGCCGTAGTGGCGTGGGCCTTTCCCCGCTGCCTCGATCGGCAGGCGGGCGGCTTCATCACCACGCTGGACAACCGCGGCGCGTATGACCCGCTCGAGCGTCACCTCGTGCAGCAGGCGCGCTACACCCTCGCCGCCGCGCTCGGCTCCCGCGACGGCCTGCTGCCGGGACTGGACGCCGCGGCCGAGCATGGTCTCGCCTTCCTCCGCGGTCCCATGAAGGACGCCGATCATGGCGGTTGGCATTGGCTCCTGCGCGGGGCCGATCCCGCCGACTCCACGAAGTTCGCCTACGGTCACGCCTTCGTGCTGCTGGCCGCCGCGACCGCGCTCGCCTGCGGGTTCGCCGCGCGCGATCTGCTGGACGAAGCGTGGGACGTGCTGGAAACCCGCTTCTGGCGCGAGGGGGACGGCCTGTACGTCGACCAGATCTCCGCCGACTGGTCCTCCATCGATCCCTACCGGGGGCAGAACGCGAACATGCACCTCGTCGAGGCCCTGCTCGCCGCGCACGCCGCGACCGGCGAGCCTCGCTTTCTCGACCGCGCGGAGACCGTCGCGCGGCGGGTGATCCTCGATCTCGGCGCGGAGACGGGCGGATTCCTCTGGGAGCATTACGACGAGGAGTGGCGAGCCGATCTTTCCTATAACCGGGAGACCCCGCGCGACATGTTCCGGCCATGGGGCGTGCTCTCGGGGCACCTGATGGAGTGGGCGAAACTGCTGGTTCACCTCGACGCCGCCCGCCCGGCCCCGTGGGCGCTGCCGCATGCGGAGCGGCGGTTCGCTCTCGCCATCGAGCACGGCTGGGACGACGATCACGGCGGCCTGCTCTACTCCTTCGACCTGCAGGGCGTGACGGTGGACGCCGACAAGTACCACTGGACCATCGCGGAGGCGATCGGCGCGGCGGCTGCCCTGCACCACGCGACGGGCCTCGCCCCCTACCGCGCGTGGCACGCCCGCTTCTGGCAGTGGGCGCTGGATCACCAGATCGACCGGAAGCGCGGCGGCTGGTTCCCCGGCCTCGCCCGCGACGGCGCGCCGATCGACCTCCCCTTCGCCCGCGGCAAGCCGGAGATCTACCACCCGCTCGGGGCGTGCCTGGAGGAGTGCTGAAGGGTCGGGCGAGTCCCGGCTGTCCTCCCCGTCATCCCGATCCCGTCATCCCGACGAAGGAGCGATCTTCCCTCGGGGCACGGAGCGACGAGATCCCTCCTCCGTCGGGATGACGGGGATGGTCGCGCAAAACGGCAGGCCCCGGTTTCCGCCCCATGGGGAACGGCGACCCACCCTCGCGCGTTGCAGCACGGTGGGAGCCTGCGTTACCACAGGAAACGGGGTTGCCTTGG
>CAIPGK010000195.1 GCA_903864575.1 uncultured Chloroflexota bacterium | reverse complement strand
GATCCGCACCTCGGCCTGCGGCAAGGGCGATCCCGCCGATCCGGGTCGAACGGCGCCTTCGTCCGGCAGAAGCGTGGTGACCTGGGATGCCGCCTCGGTCAGTCCGTAGGTCGGCGCGACTGGCAATCCGAGAACCCGAGCCCGGTCGATCAACGCCGCCGGCGCCGGACCTCCGCCCAGCAGGGCCACTCGCAATTGATCGGGATAGGTGACGCTGCGTTCCTCCACCATTCCCGCGAGCATCGCCGCCACCAGCGAGACGAGCGTCACCCCTTCATGGTCGAGCGCATGGTTCATCCGATCCGCGTCGAACCCCTCGTGAAGGATGACCGGAACGCCCCCGATCACGCTCCGGAAAAGGATCGACAGGCCACCAACGTGAAACAGCGGCATCGCGGCGAGCCACACATCGTCTCTTCGATGACCGAGATGGAGCGCCGAACCGGCAGCGCCCCACCACCAGCTCCCGAGGGTCAGCACCGCGCCCTTCGGCTTGCCCGTGGTACCGGAGGTGTGAACGATCGACTGGACCCGGTCCAGCGGCAACGCCGCACCACGGACGGGAACTCCGCTGCTCTCAGCACGCAGACCGTCCGGCCCGAGCAGGGAGACCGGAACCCCGCCAGCCAGGGATGCGGCCGCCAACGCGAGATCGGCGTACCGGGCGTCGTGCAGGAGCAGCCCTGCTCCGGCGTGGCTCAGCTGCCACGCGATCTCCGGAGCCGCGAGCCGGGTATTGAGCGGCACCAGCGTGCGGGCCGCCCAAACGGCGGCATGAACCGTTGCGACGAACGCCGGTCCGTTCCCCGCCAGCAGCGCCACCGGCGCGGCCGAATCCGGCGAGAGCGCCGCGATGGACGCAGCGCCTGCCGCCGCTCGTTCCTCGAGGTCGGCGAAGGTCCAGACGAGATCGCCGAAGCGCAGCGCGGTCGCGCTGGCATGGGTCCGCGCGCGCCGCGACAGCCAATCGGGAACGAACCGATCGATCATGGAAGCTACGGGAAGCGCGGATATTTCGAGAAATCAGGCTTGCGCTTCTCGAGCCATGCGTTGCGCCCCTCCTGCCCTTCCTCGCTCATGTAGTACAGACGAGTCGCGTCGCCTGCCATCATCTGCAACCCGGCGAGGCCGTCGGTGTCGGCGTTGAAGGCTGCCTTGAGGAACCGGATCGCGGTCGGGCTGTGGGCGAGAATCTCGCGCGCCCACTGAATCGACTCCGCCTCGAGATCAGCCAACGGCACCACCGTATTGACAAGTCCCATGTCGAGCGCCTGCTGGGCGTCGTACTGCCGGCACAGGAACCAGATTTCCTTGGCCTTCTTGTGCCCGACGATCCGCGCCAGCAGCGTGGAGCCATACCCGGCATCGAAACTTCCGACCCGCGGCCCGGTCTGACCGAACCGGGCGTTGTCAGCCGCAATCGTCAGATCGCAGCAGACGTGCAGCACGTGGCCCCCGCCGATGGCATACCCCGCGACGACGGCAATGACCGGCTTCGGCAGATACCGGATTTGCCGCTGCAGCTCCAGAACGTTCAGCCGCTCGATCTTGTCCTCGCCAACATACCCGGCGTCGCCGCGCACTTTGATGTCGCCACCCGAGCAGAAGGCCTCTCCACCCGCGCCGGTCAGCAGCACGACGCCGATCGAGGTGTCCTCTCCGGCAT
>CAIPGK010000194.1 GCA_903864575.1 uncultured Chloroflexota bacterium | reverse complement strand
TGCGCCGCGATCAGGTGTGGTTCGCCGAGAAGAACGACAAGGGTGAATCGTCTGTCTACTCGCTGACGGACTTCAGCCCCCGCAAGCAGGAATCCATCGGCAAGCGCTACCTGCGCGGCAGTTACGGCGCGATCCCCTTGTTGCGAAGCCCCGGCGGATGAAAGGCGCGCGCGCGGCTCGGCGGGAGCAGGATCTCCGCCGCAAGGAAGGCAGGCGTGCGCCCCGCCCCACGGTGTGGGTCGTCTGCGAGGGCGTGCGCACCGAGCCGAACTATTTCGAGGGTCTGCTGCGCTCCCTCGGCATGAACCCGGGCCTGGTGAAGGTGGCTCCCAGCCAGTACGGCAGCGATCCGCTGAGCGTGGTCCGTTACGCCGAGGATGCGCTGAAAGACGATCCGGGTATCGACACCATCTGGTGCGTGCTCGACCGGGACCGGCACACGAACTTCGACAAGGCCTTGGATCGAATTGCCGCCAAACGCCCGCGCTATGCCCGGCTGCATGCCGCCACCTCGACGCCCTGTTTCGAATTCTGGCTGCTGCTGCACCGGCGCAACGCGACCTCCCCGTTCAGATCTGCAGACAGCGGTTCTGAATGTGACGAGGTGCGCAAGGTGCTGCTTCGCGAGGTGCCCGATTACGACAAGGCGGCCCGCGATGTGTTCGAACGCTTCCAGCAGGGGCTCGATGACGCGATCACACGCGCGCAGCGCCTCGCCGAAGACAACGCGCTCACGGGCTCCACCAACCCGGAAACAACCGTCCACCGGCTGGTGCTTCGCATGCGTGAACTCCGCGCTGCAACCCTGCCACAGGTACAGCCACCCGCATGAACCACGACTTTTCGGCGTTGCTCTCGAGGAGCGGGGCTTCGGAGAAAGAGACGCCTCCACAAGAGAGGCGTCGGGCCGGAGATGCGATCTCCGGCGGGGCAGGGAGCGGAGTCTGGTTTCATGCCGCGGGCGCGTCAACTCGAGGGTGAATTGAAATGGTAAGCAGCAACTACAAGGGAGCGCGATCACGTAATCCATCGACCGTTGCTCGCGTGCGCTCTGTGAGCCAGATCCTGCTGACGGTCAGGTCGGGTGAACCCGGTAAAGCCTTCGGCGAAGTTCGAAATGAAGTGCTTCGATGGCTCGCAAACAGAGCAGGTAGACGCCTACCCGATCACGGGTGGGCGGGTGAGTCCTTTGATATGGCTGAATCCGGTGCGCAGCCCGTGTCCGCTGTGGCAGATGCAGGGATGTGGTTCTGTCGCAGCAGCGACGCGGACAAGAATGTTCCTCAACGAAGCTGGGACACAGAATGCGGCGCGATGCTGCATTCCAATGGTGACGTGCTGTTCGGCTGTCGCCTCCAGTGTGTGGCGCGGGGTGAATCCCCACCATTTGCCGCAACGGTTCCCGGGGTAGTAAGGCAGATCATCGAAACCCAGCACGCCTATCTGGATGGCAGGCGGGTGTCTTTGAGCCCGTGGCATGTGGATTCGGCACAGGAGGTAGATGCGCTTCTCGGGTTTCTGCTGGACAGCCAGCGATTCAGGCCCGTCATTGTCATTTCGCTCGGAGGGTCGGATGGGGCGGACGGCAACGGCGCAATAGACCCGGCGGTGCTGGCGAAGCGCACACTGG
>CAIPGK010000193.1 GCA_903864575.1 uncultured Chloroflexota bacterium | reverse complement strand
CGGACATCTCCTCTACTGTCTGGAGCTACAGTGCCCAGTTCGGCTCGTGGGGATCCGGCGACAGCGAATTCAACTGGCCCTATGGCATCACGCTCTCGGGTGACGAGTTGACCGCGTGGGTTGCCGATGCGTTCAACAATCGCATCGCGATCTGGACGCGCCCCGCCGCAGCATCCACCGCCTGGACCTACAGCGCGCAGTTCGGTTCGCAGGGCTCCGGGGACAGCAATTTCAACTGGCCGTCCGGGATCGCCGTCTCGGCGGACACGCTGACCGCCTGGGTCGCCGACTTGTTGAACAACCGGATTGCGATCTGGACGCGGACGAACACCAGCTCCACGGCGTGGAGCTACAGCGCCCAGTACGGCACGTTCGGCAGCGGCGACAGCGAGTTGGCAAGCCCGTCCGGGGTTGCCGTCTCGGCGGACGGGTTGACCACCTGGGTCGCCGATTCCCTCAACAGCCGGATTGTGATCTGGACGCGCCCGAACGCCGGCTCGACCTCCTGGAGCTATGACGCCCGGTTCGGCTCCTCCGGCGCCGGCGCGGGCACCTTCCTCGCCCCGGTCGGGCTCTTCGCCTCCGGGGATCGGAAGACCACCTGGGTGGCGGATCACGACAACAACCGGATTTCGATCTGGACCCGCTCGGGGCCCTCCGCGCAGGAATGGAACCCGAGCGTTCAATTCGGCTCGCTGGGAGTCGGCCCCGCGAATCTGGTGAGCCCGGCGGGCGTGTCACTTTCGGCTGACGGATTGACCGCCTGGGTGGCGGACTCGGGAAACAGTCGGATAACAGTATGGACGCGCCCGACGGCCTCATCGATGGAATGGAGTCCCAACGCCCAGTTCGGCGCGTACGGATCCGGTGACAGTGAATTCGACAACCCGACGACCGTCGTCGCCTCGCCGGATACCCTGACGGTCTGGGTCGCCGATCAGAACAACAACCGGATCACCGTCTGGACCCGGCCGAACGCGTCGTCGACGGTCTGGAGCTACAACGCCCAGTTTGGGTCCCAAGGCTCCGGTGACAGCTACTTCGCGACTCCGGCGGGCGTCTTCGTCTCCGCGGACACGCTGACCGCCTGGGTGGCCGACTACTACAACAACCGGATCGCGATCTGGACCCGGCCGACGGCATCCTCGACGACCTGGAGCTACAGCGCCCAGTTCGGCACGTACGGCTCCGGCGATGAAAACTTCGCCTTCCCGTATGCCGTCGTCGTCTCCCCGGACGGGTTGACCGCCTGGGTAGCCGATTACAACAACAACCGGATCTCGATCTGGGCGCGGCCGGACGCCACATCGAAGGTCTGGAGCTATCTCGCCCAGTTCGGCGCGCTCGGCTCCGGCGCAAGCGAATTCACCTATCCGACCGGCGTCGCGGTTTCAGCGGACTCGCGGACCGCCTGGGTGATGGATCAGGGAAACAACCGCGTTTCGATCTGGACCCAGCGCTGACCGGATCGGTGCTGCCAGCCAGCGCCGGGTTCCGCGATTGTCCTCCGCCGCGTCGAACCTGCCAGCCGCGCCAGCTCGCGCGGAGGCCGCTGGCAGGTTCGACGGGAAGCGGGAAACCCCCGGGATCATCCCTTGTGGACGATCCCGTCCTTCATGATGACGAGCAGGCTCGTTTCGGGGGTGGTGAAGAGTTCGAGGTTCTCGAGGGGGTTGCCGTCGACCAGCAGCAGGTCGGCGTAGGCCCCCTCCTCGACGCGGCCGAGGACGCCCGGGTATGGGTTGCGTGGTCCTGAGAGCGCCAGCAGATCCGCGTTCATGCTGGTGACCATGATGAGCACCTCGGCCGGGGTGTACCAGCGCGACATGACCGCGACATGCGCGCCATGCTTTGCCGCCGCCGCCGGTGAAAAGAGAATGTCGGTTCCCCAGGCGACCTTGAGCCCGTACTTCTTCGCCAGCGCGTAGGCCGTATCCGTTACCTGCGAGACGATGGCGCTTTTCTCGGGATTCGGCTCCTCGGGATTCCGCAGCGACGGATCATCGATAAACGGCTGCAGCGAGAGCCAGGCATCTTTTTCGGCGATCATCCGGGCGGTGGCGTCGTCCATCAACTGCCCGTGGTCGATGCAGCGGACGCCTGCCTCCAGCGACCGCTGGACGGCGCGCGGGGTGAACGCGTGCACTGCGACGTAGGTCCCCCAGTCGGCGGCCGCGCCGACGGCGGCCGCGATCTCCGGCAGGCTGAACTCGACGACGTCGATCGGGTCATGATCCGAAATGATGCCGCCGCTGGTCGCCAGCTTGATCTGGCTCGCGCCGAGCATCAGCTGCTCGCGGGTGGCGCGCAACACCTCGTCCGGGCCGTCGGCGATCACGCCCGCGTTGATCCGCTCGCCATAGCTCGGCGTGTGGCCGGGAACTTCCATGCGCTTGCGAAAATCGCCATGCCCGGAGGTCTGGGAGATGATCGCGCCGCTCGGGAAGATGCGCGGCCCCGGCAACACGCCCTCGTCGATCGCGCGCTTCAGCCCGAAACTCGGCCCCGCCATGTCCCGCACCGAGGTGAAGCCTTGCATCAGCGTGCGTGTCGCCCCCCGGCCCGCGATGAGATCGACGTAGCCGATGTCCGCCGAGAACAACTCGGCGACGGGAATCTCGGCGAGCATCGTGTGCCAGTGCGCGTCGATCATGCCGGGCATCAGCGTGGCGCCGTTGCCCTCGATCACGCGCGCCCCCGCGGGTGCGTCCACCGGCTCTTCGGAGATGGTGTCGATCAGGCCATCCCGGACGAGCACGTTCGATGGCGCGGACCGCTCGGGGCGCATGCCGTCGAAGATCAGGACGTTCTGGAAGAGGGTCGCGTTCGCCGGGGCCGCATCCTGCCGGGCGGGACTCGCCGCCCGAACCGGCAGCCTCCCGGCTGCCAGCCCTGCTGCGCTGCCGGCGCACATGGAGAGCAGGCGCCGCCTGCTGGCGCGCCACGACGATCGGGAAACGCTCATCCTCGTCCGATCTCCGTTCTCCCGGAACCATCTGCTCAGGAACGAGAGGCTCCGGTCCGGGACCCCCGGGCAGGTGCAGGACAGGTCGCCAATCGACGTTCCCGCATGGTACCACGCGAATATGCTGCTTTCTTCCGCTGACTGACCGCCTGGCGAAAGCGTCCCGCAGTGGCTCGGGGGATGCCGGGAGAGACAGGAAATCCCTGCATGGCCCTCTGCCCACGGCATCATCCGCGCGAACGCCCATGGCGGAGATCACGTTGACCGGTTGCCGCGGAAGGATGCCGGCGGGTTGTGGGTACGATCAGGCGCCGCCTTCGAGTTGGGCCTGCAACGCCGAGAGGTCCTCGATCGACCAGATCTCCACGATGCGGCCGCATTGCAGGCGCAGGACATCGACCCCGGTCCAGGTCGCCCAACGGCCGGTGGGATCGTCCCCTCCGGTGTTGGCGCCCTCCGCTCTCCAGTGCGCCCCCGTCCACTCGCCGTCGATCACCGGCGTCTCGGGTGTATTGCTGAGATCGGGGAGTACAGCCCTGGTCCCGGCAATGGCGTCGTCCGCGCCAGCCGGGCCGTTGGTCTCGGAATAGGGAACCGAGTGGTAGGCGACATCGGGATCGAGCAAGGCGTTCACGGCTGAAAGGTCGCTGCGGGACCATCCATCAACCAGCCAGACGCGCAGGGCGGCATCGGCCTCGGCACGGGTCGGCGCGGGGGTGTCGCAGGTTCGATCGGGCGGGTTCGCGAGCGGCATGGCGGCCGGGTCGTCGATGCGCTGTTCGAGCGTCCAGACCTCGGCGATCCGGCCACAGGCGAGCCGGTAGACGTCGACGCCCTCCCAGCGGCGCGGCGCGGCGGGGCCGGGCGTGGCGCCGTTCTCCGGGGGCGCATCGCCGGTGACGGTCCAGACGGCGATGGCCGCGTCACCGTCGAGCAGCAGGGCGTTGACCGTCGTGTCGGCGTGACCGATCCCGGCGCGGTCGGCCACACGCTGGGCGAGCCACGCGGGGGCGTCCCGGTCTGGTTCGGTGGCGCTGCCGTGGATTGTCGCGCCGGGGGCGAACGCCGCGGCGAGGCGGGCTTCCGTTTCCGCTGCCGGGTCGGCCAATTCGGCGATGATTTCGCGGTCGAACGCGCACGCGGCTGGCGTGGCGGGGGCGGCCGACGGTTCAGCCGCGGGGAAGAGGCCCCAAACGATGCTCGCAACGATGGCCGCGGTCAGTCCTGACGGTGGGAATCGCATCACCCATGCTCCGGATGCGACAGCTGCCTGGTTGCAGCTTCAGGCCCACATCGTCCCTGCCATGCGGGACGATGTCAAATCACAGGAGACCCGAGCCTGCGGCGCATCCCGGCTTCGTCCTCGATGCGCCAGTACTCCGCGACCAGACCGTTCTCGATCCTGAGCAGCGCCTGACCGCCCCAGACTACCTCCCGGCCCGTGGCGGCGAGGCCGGGCAACGGGCCGTCCTGCCGCCCGGAAGCGGTCCAGGGCACGGCGGCCCATGCTCCCGCCGCGACCGCGATCTCATCGTCGATGCTGGCCGAAAGCTCTGGAAAGACGGCGCGGCGGGCGGCGATCCAGTCGTGCAGGCCCGCACGTCCCGCCGCCGCTGCGCCATGATTGCTGCGGTCGATGCACCCTGCTGAGAAGATGGCGTCGATGCCGTCCCGGTCGCCAGCGGCGATGGCGCGCGCCGCGCGAATGGCGACGGACCGCGTTGCGGGGTCATCGTCGTCCGCGGCGAGGACGCGGCCGAACTGGCGGGAGTCGGACGCGAAACGCTGGTTCGCCAGTTGCAGTTCCAGGCCGAGCCAGTCTGCCGTCGTCCACGTTTCGGCCAGCAGCCCGTCGCGGACCCGGTAGATCGTCATCGCGTCGAGCATGACCGGGTGGGCTGAGACCGCCCCGTCCGGCGCGTGGTGGATGCCGGTGAAGGACCACCGGCGAAAGACGAGATCCCCCTGCGCCAGAAGAATGTGCTCCTCCTGCGGGGGATCCGGAAAGCGGGCGTGAACGCGGGCGGCGGCGGCGCGGGCGGTCTCGATGCCGACCCCGTCGTCGCCGCCCGGTTCGTGGCGGACATGGCCGGGCGCGTAGAGCGTGTAGGCGGCGTCGTGGTTGCGGCGGCTCCAGATTTCGCCCGTCAGGTGGGCCATCGCATCGGCCGCCGCCGCCGACCGCGCCGCCAGACCGCTCGTTCCGCTCATTCGCTTCCGCCCCTCTGCCGCTGCCGCAGGCGACGCCCGGTCATGCGCCGAGTTGTGCGGTCATGCCCATGGCGTCCATCTCGGACCAGATCTCGACGATCTCGCCGCACTGGATCCTGAAGACGTTGATGCCATTCCACGTTGCCGACTTGCCGGTGGGAGCGTTGCCCATGATGCCCCCGGTGTTGGCGCCGGTGGCGGTCCATCGTGCGGCGGCGAGATCGCCCTCGACGACGATCTCGGCGGGGGTGATGACGAGGTCGGGCATCGCGGCGCGCCATGACGCGATCTGCGCCGCGATGGCGGCGTCGCCGACGGTGTCCGGCCCCATGGCCCAGTGGTGCAGGACATCGGATGCGGTCACGGCGTCGGCTGCCGCGGCGTTGCCAGAGTTCCAGCCGTCGGCCCACCACTGGCTCAGGAGCGCGATGGCCTCGGCCTCGGCGACAGGCTCGCCTGCCGTGGCGCAGGATGCGGCCGGGGTGGCGGGGTTCGCTGCCTCGGGCGTCACCGGATCGTTGCGACCGTACTGGTCGAGCGAGGTCCACGCCTCGGCGATCTTGCCGCAGTCGAAGCGGTAGACGTTGATGCCGTCCCACTCGACCGGGTCGCCGCTGGGCGGGGTTCCCATGAACGGACCCGACCAGACGCCGGTGGCGGTCCATTGGGTGACCACCCACGGGCCGTCCACGATGGCCTCGTTGACCGCGATCGTCCCGCCGGGGTAGGCCTCCTCGAGCACGGCACGGCCGGCGATCCAGCCCTGAAGATCGACATCGCCGAACGCAGCGGAGTGATAGACGAGATCCGGCGCGAGCGCGGCCTCGAACTCGGCAGCGTTCGCGGTGACGAACGAATGATCCGTCCACGCGGTCGCCGCCGCGAGCATGGCCGTCCGGTCGAGATCGGCGCAGGCGGCGGGGGTGGCGTCCTCCGCGCGTGCCATCGCTGGCGAGAGGAGCGACCCCGCGAGTGCCGCCGCCGCGAGCGCCGCCCGACCGGACCTGACTGTGAACGTGAGCATGTTCCGTTGTCCTTTCCCGCCGGGATGCGGCGGTGAATCGGCGTTTAACCGTGCCAGCGCAGGAAGGATGCCGTCATTCCGTCACGAGCCGCGCCGCTCGGGGAGCTCAGGCTCACCGCAGGCGGACCCGGCCCCGCATTATCTCCCGGCGAGTTGCTTCTGCATCCGCAGGATGTCGCCTTCGGACCAGATTTCCGCGATCGACCCGCACGCGAACCGGAAGATGTTGACGCCATCGTATTCGATGGATGCGCCAGTCGGCGGCGCGCCGAACATGCCGCCGGTATCGGTTCCGGTCAGCGTCCAGGTCGCCGCCGCGAGATCGCCCTCTGCGCTGATGTCGTTCCAGGCGATCCGCACGTCGGGCATCGCGGTGAAGAAGGACTCCAGTCGCGCCACGCTCGCCTCCACGCCCTCGGTGTCATCGCCGGAGGTCCAGTGCTGGATGACGTCCGGTGTCACCAGCCGGCGGTACGCGGAGGCGTCGTGGGCGTTCCACGCGTCGTTCCAGAGGGTATCGACGGCGGCGCGCAAGGCGTCCTCACTGGTGCTTTCGCACGCGCCCGGGGTTGCGGCGGCATCGGGCGCGTCAGCCTCGACCGACCGCGTGTTGCCGCCGGGCTTCCCGAGCACCGCCAACTGGTCGACCTCGGCGGCGGCGCGGGCGATCTTGCCGCAGGCAGTCTGCAGGACATAGACGCCGGTCCAGTCGCGCTGCTCGCCGGTCGGTTCGATGCCGCGCAGGGGGCCGGTGTTCGTCCCGGTCGCAGTCCAGCGGATAACGGCCATATCGGTGTCGGCGATGATGTCCCGGGTGACATGGTCGACATCGGGGTAGGAGGCGAAGATCGCGCCGATGGCCGCCGCCACCCCGTCGGGGCCGGTCTTCAGGCCCGAGATCGGGCTGTCGTAGGTGATGTCCGGCGCGACGATTTCGCCAATGCCGGAGAGGTCCCGCGCCGCGACCATCGCCATGAACTCCTCGGCAAGGCGCCTGCTTCCCTCGTCGGTCATTTCGGCGCAGATCGCGGGCGTAGCCTCCTGCGCCTGTGTCCATGTCGGCATGGCCAGCGAACCGGCAAGCAGGGTCATCCCCATCATGGCTGCCGTCGCTGACGCCGGTATTCCGCGTTTCAGCATCACCGCTTCTCCCCGTATCCACACTCGCATCTCGATGATGCGCCGCAGGTTCCTGCTGCATTTTCCGCGCCGGGTTGGCGGGCTCACCAGCCGAATTGTCGCGCCAGCATATCGCCGCCGATGCGCATCAGCAGGGGCGACCCGTGCGGGCAGACCGCGGGAGCGGCAGTGGCGCCCAGACCCTCGGCAAGCGCGCGCATCGCTGCATGCGGCAGGTCCCGCCCGCGCCGCACGGCGCTCCGGCAGGCGAGCGAGACGAGCAACCGCTCCTGCCACTCCTCTCCCTCTCCCGCTCCCCCGGACTCCGGGTCGTCCGCCACCGAGAGCAGACGCTCGACAAGGGCCGCGCGTTCGCCGATGCCGTCGAGGGCCGAACCGTCCATCCCGAGCACGCCCGGCAGGTCG
>CAIPGK010000192.1 GCA_903864575.1 uncultured Chloroflexota bacterium | reverse complement strand
TGTTGAGGTTGGCGTCGTCGATGCCGAGGTTGGCGATGAGGGCGTCGAGGTCGGCGGCGTAGTCGGGGAGGAGGTAGCCGGTGTCGGGCCTGGATGATGCGCCGTGTCCGCGGTGATCGAGGACGTAGAGATGGTAGCGCTCGGCGAGGGCGGGGGCGACGTTGGCCCAGGTTTCGGCGCAACTGCCGATGCCGTGAAGGATGAGGAGGGGGGGATTGCCGGGGCTGGGCCACTCGGTGACGGCGATCTCGACGCCGTGGGAGGCGGGGACGGTGGTGGCTCGGGTTGGCATGTCCATGACCATGACGATGACCTCGATGCTGCCGTCGATCAGTTTTGAGGATGGTAGCGCGCGCGGGGCGCGGCGGCGATGGGGATGTGTGGCGGATACGCGTAGGGGCCGTCCGGTTGGATCCGGACGGCCCCATTTTGCAGGGAGGGCGGGTTGAGGATTGGAGCAGCCGTCATCCCGGCGGGTGCAGGTGGTTGCGTGCGGCGCGGCGCGTGACGAGATCCCTCCTGCGTCGGGATGACGGGTGCGGGGCGGTGGTGCGGGGCTAGTTGCCGTAGGTGACGTCGCCGGGGGAGGCGGAGGCGCCGCGGCCGCGGGAGTTGCCGTAGGTGGTGGAGATGCCGTCGTTCATGGTGACGCCGTTGATGGTGGTGGTGGTGGTCATGCTGCCATCCGGGCTGGTGACGGTGGTGGTGTTGGTGGGGTTGCTGCTGCTGCCGCTGTTGGGGTAGGTGGTGGTCGCGCCGCTGGGGCCGCTGTTGTAGCCGCCGTCGGCGTTGATGCTGGTGGGGGCGTTGCCGCCGTCGATGTCGCCGTAGACGACCGTGGGGCCGTCGCCGTTGGCGTTGGCGTTGCGGTTGCTGCTGCGGACGGAGTTGCCGTCGGCGATGTAGGTGCCGGATTCGACGGGGACGCCGTTGACGGTGGGCGGGGCGATGACGCCGTCCTGCTCGGCTTCGATGGTCTGCTGGTAGAAGGTCATCTCGCCGTCGTAGGAGTCGCTGCTGCCGTTGCCGCTGTCGTAGGAGTCGCCGTTGTAGGAGTCGGAGGCGTAGGAGTCCGCGGCGGCGAGGGTCTCGGCGTCGTAGGAGTCGGACGCGGAGGCTGAATCGTCGCTGGCGTAGGAGTCCTCGCCGGTGTCGTAGGAATCGCTGGCGGCGTAGGAGTCGTCGCCGCCGGCGATGGATTCGGCGGAGGTGTAGGAGTCCTCGGCGTAGGAGTCGGAAGCGATGTCGCTGCCGCCGCCGTAGGAGTCGCCGGCGTTGTCAGTGACGGCGGAGTAGGAGTCGTAGGGGATGGTGGGGGCGGGGGCGATCCAGTCCGGGCCGTTGGAGACGGTGGGCTGCTGGTGGATGGTGGTGGTCTTCTCGATGGGGGCTTCGCCGTTGTTGCCGATAGTGGTGACGATGTCGCCGTTGGCGTCGACGATGGTGCCGCCGCGGACGGGGCGGCCGTTGACGGTGGTGGTGGCGATGCCGTCGCCGGAGCCGTCGATGCCGCGCTCGGTGGAGGTGTCGACGTTGGTGGTGGTCTGGGGCTGGGAGCGGTTGGATGGGGAGGATGAGGAGGACTGGGCATCATCCTCGCCGCCGCCGAAGGTGGTGGTCCAGTACCAGCCGTACTCGGAGCCGGCGTCGTAGAAGCGGCCGATGCCGATCTCGGAGTAGTCGGGGTCGAGCATGGCGGCGTTGTGGCTGGGGCTGTTCTGCCAGCCGACGAGGGCCTCTTTCGCGGTGGCCATGCCAGCGGCGATGTTTTCGCCCCAGGTGTCGCCGGTGTAGCCGAAGGCGGAGATGTTGTCACCGGGGCCGGAGCCGTCGGAGAGGTAGTGGTCGAAGTAGTTGTGGGTGGCCATGTCCTGGGAGTGGTAGTCGGCGGCTGCGCCGAGTTCATCCTGGATGAAGAGGGGGGCAAGGCCGTTCTGGGAGCGGTAGTCGTTGATGAGGCCGAGGAAGGCGCTCTCCTGGTTGTCCGGGGAGTAGGCGGGAGCGGCGGAAAGGCCGTGGCCGAGGAGGCTGGCGGCGAGCATGCTCGCGGCGGCCAGCAGGGCGGCGCGGGTCTGGATGCGGGTGCGCGTGCGGATCATAGGTGCTCCCTCCCTGGGTCCGGGGTGGCGGGCGGCCGTGCGGTCCGATATAGGACTGCGGTTGGCGCGTTGCTCGCGGCTCCGGACGGTGTTGCGGTCCCGCCGCTCGGGGGCGGGATGAGTGCGCGGTCTCGAAGTGCCGATGATGGCGCAGGGGTCGCCGGGCGATCCTGCGGAGTCTTCCACAGTGTAGTACGCCCTGTGGCGTGAAATGGTTTCCCGTTGGGGCTGATAGGGGTGGGCTGGAGGTCATGGTTCGGGGGGTGGGGCACCAGCACCCCGGATCGGAGCGGCCCGGGGTGATTTTTCGATGTCGCGGGTGTTCTTCGTTGCGCAGTGGGTGCGACGGCGGAATGGAGGGCGCGATGGCGACGGCGAGGGCGAGGCGGCGAATCGATGGGGGTCGGGACGGTGAGCGGGCGGAGGAGGGTGATGACGGGCTCGAGGCCGGGGGGCGGTTTCGGGAGCGGGCGATTGCCGGGGAGTACGAGGGGTTGCGGGCGGCGGGGTTGGCGCGAACGGTGGGGACGGCGGGGGAGCCGCCGGGGCTGCGGGAGGAGATCGGGATGGTGAGGATCGCGCTGGCGCGATTGCTGGAGGAGGAGACGGATGCGGCAGCGTTCGCGGCGGGGGTGGCGCGGTTGGTGAGCGTGGCGGTGCAGGCGGCACGGGTGGAGTTGGGGGCCGGAGGGCGAGGAGGGGAGGCCGGGCTGGCGGTGGATGGGGTGATGCGGCGGTTGATCGAGGAGGGGGAGCGGGAATGATGGCGTCGGATGTGGGGGAGCTGGGGGGACGACGGGAGGCGGGGAGGGCGGTTGAGATGGGCCCGGGGTCGGCGTATGAGGCGGTGACGCGGCAGATGGTGGAGGGGCTGAAGGAGGATCTGATGGAGATCAAGGGGAGGCTGGATGGGCTGCTGTTCCTGGTGGCCGGGGCGATCGTGGTGGATCTCGTGCTGCGGGTGATGGGGTGATCGTCGGTGTGTCCCGCATCCCGACCCTTCTCCTGCCACAGCGGGAGAAGGGTTTTCTTGTGGGGTGGCGGGGCGTGGATGGAGAGGGAGTCCTGTTCCAGTTGCCATGCTGATCTCCATCGAGGGTTGGAAAACGGCTGAAACCGGCATTGGGTTGCGGGGTGCTGGGGGATTGAACAGGGGGTGTGGGGGGTGATGTCGATATGAGGATGAGGGCCGGGCGGGGCAGGGAGGGCCGGATCGAGGACGTCCGCCATGCGTCGAGGGGGCGGCTCGCGGAGGATGATGTGGGACCGGTGGCGGACGGACGGCGAGTCGCACCAGCCGGGCGACGGCCAACGGGGATGACCGGCGAGGCGCTGGAGCGTGGGGCGCGGCGAGCGTTGGGGGATGTGGGGGTGTTTTCGCGGGTAGCGTTGCCGGAACGGGCGCTGCGGGCGTACCAGGCGGGGGTGGCGCGGGCGATCGTGGAGAGCGTGGAGAGGGGGCTGGGGCGGAGTTTCGCGGTGGCGTTCTCGCGGCAGGCGGGGAAGGACGAGACGCTGGCGCAGGTGCTGGCGTTCCTGCTGCTGCGGCATGGGCGGCGCGGGGGGAGTGCGGTGATCGCCGCGCCGACGTTCCGGCCGCAGGCGGCGCTGAGCCGGGACCGGCTGCTGGCGCGGCTGAGGGAGCCGGGGGCGCGGGCGCTGGCGGCCGGGGCGGGGATGAGCGCGCGGGTGCGGGACGGGTACGCGGTGGAGATGGGGCGGGCGTCGGCGCGGTTTCTTTCGGCTGCGCCGGGGGCGAATGCGCGGGGGCAGACGGCGGATCTGTTGCTGGTGGCGAACGAAGCGCAGGACATCCGGGCGGAGGTGTGGGACGCGGTGTTCGATCCGATGGGGGTGGCGTGCAACGCAACGACCGTGTTCATGGGGACGGTGTGGGACCGGAACGGGCTGCTTGCGCGGCAGATGCAGTGGCTGGGCGAGGAGGAGGCGCGGGACGGGGCGCGGCGGGTGTGGCGGGTGGACTGGGAGGCGGTGGCGGCGGAGGTTCCGCGCTACGGGGAGCGGGTGCGGGCGCGGATCGGGCAACTGGGGATCGAGCACCCGTTCATCCAGACGGAGTACCTGCTGCGGGAACTGGACGGGGCCGGGGGGCTGTTTCCGCCGGGAAGGCTGGCGCAGGTGCAGGGCGATCACCCGCGGCGGCGGCGGGGGGAGCCGGGGAAGCGGTATGCGCTGCTGGTGGATGTGGCTGGCGAGGAGGAGGGGGCCATGCCGGGGGTGTGGCTGCCGGGGTCGCGGCGGGACAGCACGGCGGTGACGGTGGTGGAGATCGATGCCGACGGCGAGGGGGCCGAGGGCGGGTTGCCGATGTACCGCATCGTGGACCGGATGGCGTGGACGGGGTCACGGCATACGCAGGTGCAGGCGCAGGTGGCTGATCTGGCGCGGAATGTGTGGCGGGCGAGTGCGGTGGTGGTGGATGCGACGGGGGTAGGGGCGGGGCTGGCGTCGTTCCTGGCGGCGGCGCTGGGGGAACGGCGGGGGCATGGCGGGGGGCGGGTGATCCCGGTGATTCCGTTCACGTTCACGGCGGCGAGCAAGAGCGCGCTGGGGTGGGATCTGGTGGCGCTGATCGATGGTGGGCGGTTGAAGGAGTATGCCGACGACGGGGATGCGTTGACGCGGGAGTTCCGGGCGCAACTGGGGGCGGTGGAGTTCGCGACGCCGCCGGGGCCGGGGCATCCGCTGCGGTGGGGCGTGCCTGCCGGGCGGGGGCACGATGATCTGGTGATGAGCGCGGCGCTGGTGTCGGTGCTGGACGGGATGTCGTGGGAGAGGCGGGTGGCGGTCGGGTGGTGAGCAGTGGGGCCGCGCGAGGCGATGGGCGGTATGCGGGACGGGACTGGATGCGGGTCCGGGATGGCGGGGGGGGGATGGGCGGGCGGATGTGGCTCCACGCGGCGACTGGCTCAAATGATGGAGGAGCATGCCGCGCAAGCGGTATGGCGGGTTGATGTGTCAGTAACATCAGGCGCTGTGCATCAGCGAGGGATTGTGCTATTGTGATTTCACGGTCGGAGTAAAGAGAAAAGCAACCCTTGTTCACGGTGCGTGGCGTGGGTGGCAACAGGAGCGGGGATGACGTCGGATTTCTGCCCGCGTGAGCGGTGTGCGAACGGGATGACGCGGCGGCGGGCGTTGGGGTTTGTCGGCGCGGGGCTGATCTCGCTGGCGATGCCGAAGGTGGCGCGAGGGTCGGAGTCCGGGACGATCGTGGTGTGCAAGGCCACGACGGAAATGGACCGGCCGTACGAGCAGCAGACGATCGCGGCGTGGGAACTCGAGGAGTTCGACATCTACCCGGTACCCGCGGATGGATGCCCGGAAACCTGCCCGGCCGAGGAAGCCGATGTGTGCGCGGATCGCTGCGGCGAGGTGGACGTGACCTGCGGGCGGTTCACGAGCACGTTCTCCTGCGAGGCGTGCCCGAACGAGGCGAAGACGCTGACGAGCCGCGGCACGGGCAGCAAGAAGACGGCGAAGAAGCGGAAGAAGCGGACGGCGAAGGGGTAAGGCGAACGGCCAGCCCGACGCTGAACCGCACCCGAAGCGAGCGATGCGATACGCCCCCGGCCAGTACGGTCCGGGGGCGATGCCGTGTGACGCGGCGCGTGGGGTCCGGGGTGCTGGCGGGCGTTGTTGCGGCGAATGGGACGGACGGGGTGGGTAATCCGACCTGCTGGGTCAGTCAGTCGATCTGGCTGATTTCGGCTAGCCGGTAATCAGGATAATCATCTCCCTCAAAAAGGGGAGTATTTACTGACACACTATGCCCTATCGTTGCGGCACGGGACGAGAACGGCTCGCACCAGCGATGGCGGGAAGCTGCGGAGGGCACCAAATGCGAATGCAAATCCTCCGGAGCCTGGGACTGGGAGCGGCGATAGCCGTGATGCTGGCTGGAGGGCCGGGGACGCGAGAGACGGATGCCGCGCCGGTGAAGGTCACGCAGCGGGTGTCGTGCTCCAGCAACCAGCGGACGGCGACGGCGCTGGCGCTGGCGTTGCCGCAGGTGGCGTTTTCGCAAGGGGCGCAGGTGACCAACGGCGTACTGACATTCACGGCGGCCGACGAAACGTGTTCCGCACAGGGGTGGGCGGTGACCGTGCAACTGGCGCAGATCGAGTACGCGGGGAACGGCCACGCGACGACGATCCCGGCGGCGAATGTGGTGCTGGGGACGCCGGAGGGGCTGGACCTGGTGGCGGGGCAGCCGATCATCCAGGCCGGGGGCCGTGGCTGGGCACGGGTGGATCGCTGCAGCAGCCTCGCAAGGTGGCGTATGCCAACGCCGGATTCGGCATGGGCGAGTACCAGTTCACGGCGCCGGTGATGATGACGCTGCCGCCGCGGACGACGGCGGGGACGTATTCGGCGCTGCTGACCGTGACGATGAGCGCCGGACCGGGGGGCTGAACCGGGGCAACGCGCGGCCCGGTCGCTGAAGACCGGAGCCGGGGACGACAGGAACGCAATCAATCAACGATCTCGCGAGGAGCGTGCCGGTCATCCGGCGCGGCGGGACCGTCTTTGCTTCGCAGGATTCGCGATACGAGAACGATCGCCACAAGGACCAGATGGGGTTCGGCAAGGACGACGGTGAGATGAGCCAGCACAGCAAGACGCGAGGATGGGGAGTTTGCCGAGCGGCGTTGGCGGCGGCACTGGCGGTGACGACGGTGATCGGCGCGATCGAGCCGTGGAATGGGTCGCTGGCGATGGGGCCGGTGGCGTCGGCTGGAGCCGGTCATGAGCGGGGCGCGGACGCTGGAGCGCGCGGACGCGGTGGATCCCGCGGCGATGGGCATGGGAATCGCGGGGGGAAGCGCCACCACGCGGGTGGGCATCGTGGCGATGGCGATGGCCAGGGTCAGGGTCAGGGTCCGGGCAATGGTGCGACGCACGGGCATGATGGGCGCAAGTCAGGCAAGGCTGGCACGAACACGCGGCACGGTGCGGACCGGAAGGGGGGCAAGGGCGGCAGTCAGGACCGGGCGGCGGGCGAGACGCGGCAGGGGGCGCGAACCGAGCCGGCGCGCGCCGGGAGCCAGCAGGTGAACCGGGCGGCAACGCGCGCGCGGTCCGCGGACGCGGCGGCGATGGAGCCGGTGGCGGCCGAGGAAGCCGTGGTGACGTCATTCGATGCGCCGGCGGCGGCGATGGAGCCGGCGGCCGTTGGGGAAGCGGCGCTGCCAGCGGGTGAGACGCCTGCGAAGGAGGACGCCGAGGCCGGGATTGCGTTGGTGGACGGCGCGCAGGAGGAGCCGACGGGCGGAGCGGCTGACGGCTCCGGCGAGGCGCATTCCGATGCGGGCACGGCGGCGGCGGAGCCAGTCGGCGATGACACGCTGGATGCGACGGAGGCGACCGCGGAGGTCGAAGGCGATCCTGTGGATGGGCCAGCGGCTGGGCAATCGGGTGAGCGCTCACGGGATGAGCAGGGCGCCGGGCAGGAGGACGCGCAGGCTGGGCGCGTGGACGATGATGGAGCCGGGGATGACGCGAACGGCGGGGATGCCGGGGGCGTCGAGCCGGGTGACGAGGATGTCGCGGCGGTTGATCCGGCGGTTGACTCGGTGAATGAGTCGGTGACGGAGCCGGTGGTTGAGCCGGTGGATGAGTCGGTGACGGAGCCGGTGGTTGAGCCGGTGGTTGCGTCAGGCGAAGAGGGCCGGGAACGCGTGGGCCAGGAAGCGGACCGTGGCGCCGATTCGTCCGGTGCGTCGGGCGGTGGGGGCGCGGACGGGGTGGCGGTTGCGCCTAGTGTCGCTGGCGACGGCGATTCCGTGGAGGATGCGCCAGCCGTGTCGAGCGTGCCGGACACGTCGGATACGTCGATTGCGCCGAGTGCGCCGGATACGTCGAGCGCGCCGGATGCGTCGAGTGCGCCGGATGCGTTGAGCGCGCCGGATGCGTCGAGCGCGCCGGATGCGTTGAGCGCGCCGGAAGCGTCGAGTGCGCCGGATGCGTTGAGCGCGCCGGATGCGCCGGGTGTGCCGGATGCGCCAGCGTCGCTGGGAGCAGATGACGGCGAGACCGGGCATGGGGCGGCGGGCGATGGGGCGCTGGAGAGCTCGACCGGAGCGGTGGAGTCCGATGCGGCAGCGCACCAGGGTGGTGGCGGGCGCGGCCCGCAGGAGCCGGATGCGCTCCCTGAGTTCCGGACGCATGGGCGGACGGATGCGGGAGATGATGTGCCTGATGCGGCGCCGCAGCCGAGCGATGCGCCAGCGGGCGAGGAGCATGGGGTGCAGGGCGGCGACGAGGACGGGCGGCATGGCGCGCCGGCGGCGCCGGAGCCGAAGCCGGTGGCCGAGACGCTGGTGGATCCGATCGCGGAGCCGATCATGGACCCGATCGCTGCGCCTGCGCCTGCGCCTGTGCCAGTGATGGACCCGCTGGGCGCGGATGCCCCGGGGTTTGCGGCTCCCGCGCCCGAGGCCGCGCCGCTGATGGACCCGGTGGCGGATCCGTTTCCGGAGGCGGACGCGGAGGCAGTGGGTGCAGGGCACGGTGCGGAGGAGACGCTGAGCGATCCCGTCGCATTCGGCGATGGTGATGGCGATGGCGACGATGATGGTGAGGCGGCGGCGTCGGATGCGTCCGATCCCGCGCCGGTGATGGCGGTCGGGGACCAGATGGTGCTGGTGGCGGCGGTCGATGTGTACGCGGCGGATTGGACCGTGTCGGGACGACTGGCAGGCGGGGCGCGGGTGGCGGTGAGTGGTCCTCCCGTGCAGGACGGCGGGGGCGCATGGTGGGCGGAGGTCGACGGGGGCGAGGCGCGGGGACTGGTTCCGGCCCTGGCGCTGGAGCCGCTCGATGGCTGGGCCGAGGATGCGATGCTGGAGGTGGTGCTGAACCCGGTGGCGGCGGATGAGACGACGGTGCCTGCCACGCCGGTTGGTTCGGCTGAAGAGCCTGCTGCCGAAGGGGATGAGGAGGATACCGGAGCACCGGAGAATGCCGATGCGGTGGAGATCGTGCTGGTGGGGGAGGCGACCGAGCGGTCGGTGGCGGCGGGGGAGCAGGTTTCCTACTGGTTCCGGCTGACGAACCGGGAGGCGGATCCGATTCAGGTGCTGCCGACGGCGCGCAATTCCAATGGCGCGTGGGGTGTGCAGGTGGTGGATGCGGCAGGGCAAACGGTGACGCGGGCGCTCTCGCTGGCAGGCGGGGCGAGCACGCGAATCGTGGTGCGGGTGACGACGCCGGAGGGTGTGGCCGCCGGGGTTGAGAACGAGACGACGGTGGATGCCCAGGTGTTCGCGGGTTGAGCGGTGGCGGGGGTGGGGGCGTTGGCGATGGCTGGCGACCCGTGAGCTGGCCCGGGGGCGTTCCTGTGCGCGAGGGCGGGGGCCGGGCGCGCAGGGTGTCGGCGGGAGGCACGTAGCGCCTCCCGCAAATGAGCCAGGAAAAATTCAACGAAAAACATGAGTATCACGTACCCCATCACGGCCATCCGAAAACAGCACAAAGTCGGGATGGTGCCAGACGAGGGTTGCGTCAGAATGCTCCCATCAAGGCCCGAGGCGCAGTGAGCGCGAGGGACGGGCTGATGGGAAGCAGGCCATGTGCGGTCAGCGAGAGCGGGGCAGGAACAGGGTCGCCCGAGCGGCGATGAGGGCGCTGACGGCTGCACTGCTGCTGACTGGCTCGATGGCGCCGGTGTTTGCGGCCGATCATCGCGATCAGGCGCAGCAACCGGCAGGGCAGGCCCGGACGACGCCAGCGGCGGGAACGCCAGCGGCGCATGGTGGCACGAAGGGCTCCCGGAAGCGCCAGCAGGCAAACGCCACAGCTACAGCCACTGCGAAGGCGCGGGCGCATGCGCTGGCGAAGATCACCCCGACCCCGACCCCGATCCCGATCCCGGCCACCCCCATGAAGCCGGCGGTCTCGACAACGGCGAAGAGCGCGAAGAAGGCGGACAAGGAGGTCAAGCCCGACACGCGGGAGCCGGAGAAGGGGAAGAACGCCGGGAAGCATGGGAAGAAGAACGACGCAACGAGCGACCCCGGCAAGCAAGGCAAGAGCGGGAACCGGAAGGACAACGGCGCGCGGACCCGGGAGCCAGGGACGGAGCGGACTGCTGGAAGCGCGGGGCGGGCAAGCGCGCAGGATGCGCAGCGGGACCCCATTGCACCGGGGGTTGGCGACGAGCAGGCACGGACGGCGGAGGTTCCGGTCGACCCTGCGCAGACGGCGATTGACGAACTCGAAGAGATCGAGGAGTCGCTGGACGAGGGGGTGGGCGAGGGAGCGGCAAGCGCTACGCCCGAGCTTGCGCCGGGCCCGGCGGTTGATCCGATCGCGGAGGGGGTCGCCGATGGAGGCGAGGATGTGGCGAGCACCGGGGCCCCCGCGGACGCAACCCAGACGGTGATCGTCGATCCGGTGGCTGATGCGGAGTCGACGGTGGTGTCGGGTGAGGATGAGGCCGAGCGGGCGCGGCGGGAGGCGGAGGCTGGCGCTGGCTTCGTGGACGAGCCGGTTCTCGATCCAGTGGCAGGTGATGACGGCGGACGGGACCGAAACCGGGACGGGAACCCGAACCAGGATCAGGCCGACGACCGGAACCGGACTGCGGACGGCGAGCGGCAGGCAAACCGGGACGCGGACGCCCCGCTGATCGATCCGGTGGCGGAGGATGCTGTGCCGGAGACCGGGCGCCGCGACGATGGCGCCGGGGATGATGGGCGCCACGAGCAGGCCGATCTGCCGGGGCAGGGCAGGGACCGGAGCGCAGATCAGGATGGCGCGCCGGTCGATCCGGTGGCGGGGGCCGAGAGCACGGTGAACGATGATGTCCGGCAAGCGGCTGAGACGCCTGCGCCGATCGTCGAGATTCCCGCGGTGACGGAGACGCCGGCGACGGATTCGGAGTCGGAGCCGGAGCCGGAGCGGAGGGACGATGGGCCTTCCCGCGAGCGGGAGGCCGAAGCGCAGCCTCAGGTCCAGTCCCCGGAGGAGCCGGCGGCGACGGTCGAGACGAGTGCTGAGCCGGAGATCGAGGCGACGGGTGCGTCTGAGGTGACCGCGGAGCCGGATCGGGAGCGGACGCCTGCTCCTGATGCGACCGCGGCGTCTGATGGGACGGAGACGGGGGCGGTCGAGGCGACGGGTGCTGCTGAGGCGACGGTCGAGGCGACGGGTGCTGCTGAGGCGACGGTCGAGGCGACGGGTGCTGCTGAGGCGACGGTCGAGGCGACGGGTGCTGCTGAGG
>CAIPGK010000191.1 GCA_903864575.1 uncultured Chloroflexota bacterium | reverse complement strand
GCACTGCCGGGCGGATTGATGGCGGAGGCGGCCCGGTTGAAGGGCGTTTCCTACCATACCGTGTCCCGGGCGGTTCGTCGGGGCACGTTGCCGGCTCGCCGACTGGGGCGCATGGCGCTCATTTCCGCGGACGATCTGCGGGGATGGCGTCCAATGGTCGAGCGCGCCCCCAAGAAGTACCGCCGACGCGAGCCGGATCTTGGCGCGTCGCCGGCGCTGGTCGATCTGGCGTCGGGCGAGCGGGTGGCGCTTGCCCGCCATCTCGGGGCGCTGATCGAGGTGGTCCGCGGTGCGTCGGCCCTGCCGATCGAGCAGTTCCTGCCGATGGCCTGCGAGCGCATTGCCGGTCTGCTGGGGCTTGACCGGGCGACCATCTGGGTGGCTGACGACGACGGCATGGCCCGCCGCGTGGCCGCGCACGGAATCCAGGAAGGCCCAGATGTGCGCCAGATCCGCGAACTGGTTGCCGGCCGCAATGGATTTACCGCGTCGCTCCAGGCGGGCGGATTGGTGCATGGGGTGCTCGTCGGCGAGCGCGAGGGCACCGTCAAACTGAACGCCGAGGACCTCGCGATGGCGCAGTCCGTCGCCGATCTGGCTGGCCTTGCGATGGCCGCCGATCGCTGCCGGGACTAGCGGTCGCTTTCGAGCGCGCTGGAAACGTTTGCACGTCGCCGCTCACGGGAGTTGCTGCTTTCCGGCTTCTCCCCTGGGCGGCGGTTGCGTGAGCGTTGGCAGGCGCGTGAGGACCGGCAGAACGAACCCCCGGGATCACGGCTCGTGCGCATGGCGTAGCCCCGCTCATCCGGCCAAATCGTCATGCTATGTTGCGTCGTAGGCATGTTGCCGGTAGCATCGGAGCGAATGCCCGGAGCAGGTAGGGCGATGAGGGAGTTCAGTCATGGCGATGGACATCGACCGGCTTTCGCGCTCGATCGGAAGCGCGTCGACGCGACGGGGTCTCATCGGTGGAGTCGCCGCGGCGCTGGCCGCCGCGCCGGCCGCAACGATGGGCCGCCGCGCGACAGACCGGCCCGGCAAGGGGCTGCTCGACTACGATGAGTGTCGCGACCGGCTCAACACCGACATTTGCCGCGCGTTGCCCTTCTACGACCGCCGCACCTGTGGACGGGCAGTCGACCGCTGCTGCAAGACGTCCCAGCTTACGGTTCGCAACGCGGCCCGCTGCGTGGAGCAGGGTCTTCCGCGGAGGCCGTAGCTTCGGCAGAATCAACCTGTCCAACCGGGACACGCGCCTGAGCGATTGATCCGGCGCGTTGCCGTGCCAGTCGCGGTGTCGCCCCAGCGATCATAGGCCGCGTGCGTGGCAGGGGTGCGTCCTGCGCAGGCAGCCTCGCCGCCTCTCGTAGGCTGGTGATCGTCGGCGTCACATGGAGATCAAGAATCGCGTCGACGACATGTTGGTGGTTGAGCCGGCGTCTCAGGCCAGCGGGCGTCAGCGGGACGCACCAAAGATGGCCTGCAGAAGCTGACCATCTGATTCCGGCATGACCGTCCGCAGGTCGAGCACCACGAGGTCGCGCTCGATGCGACCGAACACCGCGGGGGTTCCGAGCCGCAAGCGGCGAGCAAGCGCATCCGGGTCGGCAGTTGTCAGAGCGACGCTCCAGCTCGCCAGCGATTCCCCTGGCAGCGACCCGCCGCCGATGGTTGCCGTCGACGACTGCGATGTCGCAGCCACGCCCGATTCTGCAAGTCGGTCCGCGATGGCTTCCGCGCGGACGCGCAACGCAACAGGTTCGACCGAAATGGCCCGCCAGACCGGAATCTTCTCCAACGCCTCCCCGCGAGCGTAGTGCCTGAGGGTTGCCGCAAGTCCCGCAAGGGTCGTCTTGTCGGCGCGGACAGCGCGGGCGAGGGGATGCCGGGCAATGTGTGCGATCTGGTCAGCATTGCCTGCGAGAATGCCCGCCTGCGGTCCGCCAAGCAGCTTGTCGCCGGAGATCATGGCGACATCCACGCCCCCGGCGATCGAATCTGCAAGCGTCGGTTCCGGGGCGAGACCGAAGCGGGCGGTGTCGAGCATCGCGCCGCTGCCGAGATCCTCCAGCAGGGCGATGCCCCGCGGCCGGGCGATGGACGCCAACTCCTGAAGGCTCGGTGCGTGGGTGAATCCCACGATGCGGAAGTTGCTCGCATGGACCTTGAGCCAGGCGGCCGTTGCTTCCCCGGAAGCTGCTTCGTAATCTCGGGCGTAGGTGCGGTTGGTTGTGCCGACCTCGACCAACGTCGCGCCGCTCTGGCGCATCACATCCGGCACGCGGAAGCCCCCGCCGATCTCCACTGCCTCTCCCCGTGACACGACGACCTCCCGCCCGGAAGCGATGGCGGAAAGGGCGAGCACGAGCGCTGCCGCGCAGTTGTTGACCGCGAGAGCGGCCTCGGCGCCGGTCAGCAGGCGTATGAACGTGGAGATTTCCGACATCCGGCCGCCGCGCTCGTTCGTCACGGGGTCGAGTTCCAACGGAATCGCGCCGGTTGCGGCCGCGACCATGGCGGCGGCCGTGTCGTCGCTGACCTGCGCCCGTCCCAGGTTGGTGTGAACGATGACGCCGGTGGCGTTGATGCCCCAGCCGAGACGCGGTTGCTCGAGCCCGAGGATGGAGCCGACGAGGCGGGCGACGATCTGCTCGCGCTCGCCCTCCAGGGGATGGTCGCCGCGGGCGATGGCATCCCGTTCGGCGGCGATGGCTTCCTGGGCTGCGCGGGCCAATGCCTGCGGGGCGAAGGTGGACCCGGCCCGGAGGGCTTCTTCCATCAGCAGGGAGACGGAGGGCAACCGTGAGAACCGGGACACGGCTCCATGTGCCGGCTGGGCCGTTTTCGCCATGCGAACCTCCCAATCACGGGAAACGACGACGGGAGCGGCGATTGCCGCTCCCGCGTTCGTCGTGGTCGGGGAGAGAGGATTCGAACCTCCGGCCTCAGCGTCCCGAACGCTGCGCGCTAACCGGGCTGCGCTACTCCCCGAGCGGCTGTCAAGATAGCATACGGGGCGGCGATAGGGCAACGCCCCGCTGTGGTAGCCTTCGGCAGTCCCGGCGCGTGGGCACGCGCGCCCGCCCGTGTAGCTCAGTGGATAGAGCGCCACCGTCCTAAGGTGGGCGTCGGGGGTTCGAATCCCTCCGCGGGTACCGAAGCGGCAACGACGACCTCGCCGGGCCCCTTGCCGCGGACGTTCCGCGCGGGCAGCGACGAGCGCCGCCTCCTCGCCAACACTGGAGGTTCTCCTTCATGGATCTGTCGATTCGCGGCAACGGCGTCACGATCACCGATGACCTTCGAACCTATGCCGGAGAGCGGGCGGCCCGCCTCGATCGCCTCGTGACGGGCGTGGACAGCGCGAACCTCGACCTTCGCCACAACCACTCCAAGACCGGCCCCGATACGGTCACTGCCCAGGTCACCGTCAAGAGCGGGCCAACCGTGATCCGGGCGGAGGAGCGCGATGCGGACATCAAGGCCGCCATCGACCGCGCGATAGCCAAGATCGAATTGCAGGTCCGCAAGGTGCACTCCAAGCGGGCTCGCCGCAAGGGAAGCGCCGTCGAAACCATCCGTGGGTCTGATGTGCTGGTGGCCCCCGAGGTCGCGTTTGCCGGACTGGACCCGGTCGACGATGTCGAGGTCGGGAACGTGGTCCGGACCAAGCAGTTCCCGGTGAAGCCGATGGGCGTGGACGAGGCAATCGAGCAACTCGAACTTCTCGGTCACGACTTCTACCTGTTCCATGACGCGGACACGGGCGTGATGTCGGTCATTTACCGCCGGCGCGATGGCGATTACGGCATGATCTCGCCCGAGAAGGCCTGAGCCTTGCCGAGTCGAACGCCCGATGGAACCGAAACCGGTCCATCGGGCGTTCTCCATGTGCGGCGATATTCGTCGCGCGGGTCGTAGCCCCGGGCACGCTGCATGCGATTCCGATCGGCCACGATCCCGGTCCCGGAGACGTGGCGACGGTCGCCAAACGCTTCCGCTGGAGTGATTGAAAGGGTTTCCCTGCCGTGACGCTCGCCCCGTATGGCGGCCCGGCGGTGTTCGGTTTCGAGACCGACATGCCGCTCCGGCGCGTGGCCCAGATCAGCGTGCATACCTCTCCCCTCGCGACGCTCGGCGGCAAGGATGCCGGCGGGATGAACGTCTATATTCGCGAACTCGCCTGCAATCTCGCGGAACTCGGCCTCCCGGTCGATGTGTTCACGCGCCGGGAATCGCCCGATACCCCCGAAGTCCAGAGCCCTTGCGAGGGCGTGAACGTGATTTCCATCACGGCAGGCCCACCCGAGCCGATTTCCAAGAACGGCCTGTTCCAATACCTTCCCGAGTTTGCCGCCCAGATGGCCCTGTACAGCCTGCGGGAAGGCGTGCGGTATGACGTCGTCCACGCCCATTACTGGCTTTCCGGCTGGGCTGCCCATCTCGTGAAGAGGTACTGGGGCACCCCGTTCGTCCAGATGTTCCACACCACGGCCCACATGAAGAATGCGGTCGCCGGGGTGCAGGACAAGGAAACGGAAGAGCGCGCCCGCATCGAGAAGCAGTTGCTGACGCTGGCTGACAGCATCATCGCAGCGAACCCGGACGAGCGCGCCGACCTGGTGTGGCGCATGGGCACGCCAAACGAGAAGGTCTGCACCATTCCGCCGGGGGTCGATCTCGATGTCTTCGCTCCGCGAGACCGGGTGGCCTGCCGGGCGATGCTCGGCTTGCGTGACGACGAGCCCACTGTGCTCTTCTGCGGCCGGGTGGACCCGATCAAGGGCATCGAAACGCTGTTGGGCGCAACCGCGATCCTGCAGGATCGAATGGCGGCGCATCCCCCCACGGTGCTTTTCATCGGCGGCAATATCGACGATCGAGGTATCCCGGTCGGGCCGCTCGCAAACGTGGAGCAGCAGACGATCGAGCTCGGTATTCGCGACCGTTTCCGTTTCCTCGGTCCGCAGCCGCAGAATGAACTCGCCGCCTTTTACAGCGCGGCCGATGTGGTGGCAGTGCCGTCCCGCTACGAGTCTTTCGGATTGGTGGCGGTCGAGGCGATGGCCAGCGGTGCTCCCGTGGTGGCGTCACGCGTCGGCGGCCTGAAGTTCACCGTGGACGAGGGCGTTTCCGGCTTGCTCGTCCCGTGGGGCGATCCCGGTGCGCTCGCCGGGGCACTCGGCGACATCCTGACCGACCCCTCGTACCGGGCAGACCTCGCCGCGAGCGCTCGCCCGTCCGTCGAGCGCTTCTCCTGGCAGAGCGTTGCGACCTCGGTCATGCGCGTATACGCTCGCCTCGCCGCTGGCCAGCGCGGCAACCTCTGCAGCGAAACGGGCATCTTCCGCGAAGGCGCCTGAGGTACGGGAGGCAGTCGGAACCCAGCGCTGCCCCCGAGCCGAGGACTCAGCGATCTCGTGCGCGGTCACCGCGTCACGAGATTCCTGAGGGTCCATGGTCGAGAACCTTCCTGACAGCGGTTGTTTCCGGCGTCCGACAGCCGAAGAACGAAGACCGATACTCGCAGCCCCCCAGGACGGGATCAATCCGCAGCGCGCGATTTCGCCATCGACTTTGCGCGATCCTTCAGTGCCGCGTCGCTGGCCTGCTTGGCAATGCGGTGTTGCGGGGTGATGACCCCATCATTGGCGTATCGATCGGCGACCATGAGGTCGAATCCGTGAACGCTGCTCTCGATGGCGCTGTAACGGCCCGCGGTGTAGGCGCGGCTGCGGGTTCCCTGCTGCTGGAGTTCGCAGACGTGCCAGTCCTGCCGGTTGGTCATGTCCCAGAACTCGATGGCGTCTGACGGGTCGAAGGAGTCTTTCGCCATCTCCGCGGGATCGAAGAACCACGCACAGCGGACGAGCGTGCGGTCAGGCGCCATGGGCGTGAGCCAGTGGAGCATGAGGTAGTCCGGGTGAAGGCTGAGCAACTGGTTCGGCCATATGGCGAAGTAGTAGACCCGCTTCTCGTCCTCGTCGGTCATGCCGGGGATGGCCGGGCGTCCAGCCGCCTCGCCTGAGAGCGAGAGCGTCTCGTATTCCGGCAGCACCTCCATGTAGCTGCCGATGAACGGACCATTCCACGGCAGGTACTCACCCATGTTGTACGGGGTGATCTTGTTCAACTGGGGGTGCACCCCTGGACAGTGATAGCACTCCTCGTAGTTCTCGATGAGCGCTTTCCAGTTGGCAGCCACGTCATAGTCGAAATGCCCGGCCTCGCGGAGCGCGCCGAGATCGAAGCGGGCGAAGTTGGGGACGACATCGCCGAGGAACGTTTCGAGCGCCGGGGCGTCTCCCGACAGGTCGAGGTAGACGATACCCTGCCAGACGCCGCACCGGGCCTCGATCAGTCCCCATTCGCCCGGATCGAATCCTTCGAGCAACTCGGTGTGCCTCGGCTGGCGGAGCTTGCCGTCGAGGTCGTAGATCCAGGCGTGATAGGGGCATTGGAAGCGGGGAGCGGTGCCGCATGCCTCCTCCACGATGACCGCGCCACGGTGGCGGCACACGTTGTAAAAGGCGCGCAGCACGCCGTCATTGCCGCGGACCACGATCATGTTTTCCCCGGCAACGGAGGCCAGAAAATACTGCCCCGGGGCAAGGGCGTTCTCCTCCCGGCCGACGCTGACCCATCCGCCCGCATACCAGTTGTCCATCTCGTAGTCGAAAATGGAGCGGTCGTGGAAGACCCGTGGTGGCAGCACATTGGCGCGGTACGTCGCCTGCCGAGTGGCCGCAACCTCGGAGGCGGAAATCGGGGCATCGAAGCGCTCGCGGCGTCGTGGACTTACCGGTGACTCGGACATCGACCCAGGACCTCCCCATCGAGACCAAAGACCGTTCGCTGTTCAGGCACTCGAGCGCACGATAGCACAGCAGATCGGTCGATT
>CAIPGK010000190.1 GCA_903864575.1 uncultured Chloroflexota bacterium | reverse complement strand
TGGCCGACGGCACGGCGCCTTGTGACCTGGAGCAAGACGTGGAAGCGCTGCTCTCTCGCCCGGATGTCGGCGCGGTGATCATCGTCTCCCCATCGAGCATGCATCACGACCACATCACGCGCGCGGCCGCTGCAGGGAAAGCGATCTTCAGCGAAAAGCCGATCGCGGACTCGGTCATGATGGCGCGGGATGCGGCGGCTGCCGTACAGCGCGCAGGCGTACCGTTTCAGATCGGATTCCAGCGAAGGTTCGATCGCGGATACCGTGAGGCCCGGCGCCTCGTCGATGGTGGGGCGATCGGCGCAATCGAAATGTTCCGTGGGATGAGTTGTGACAAGATCCCCCCGGTCGACTTTCTACGAACCAGCGGCGGCCTTTTCTGGGACCTTGCAATCCACGATTTCGACGCTGCGCGGTTTCTCACCGGGCAGGAAGTGTCTGAGGTGTTCGCGGTCGGCTCGGTGGTCGTGGAACCGCGGCTCGCCGAGTTCGACGATATCGACTACGGCGTCGTCACGTTGCGATTCGCAAACGGCGCGCTTGGGGTTTGCCAGGCGAGTTGGCGCGCGCCCTCCGGGTATGACATTCGCGCGGAAGTTCACGGATCGCTCGGCAAGATCGTGACCGAGGTTGACGAGAAGTTCCCGACGCGGCTCTACCGCGACGTGCGGATCGAGTCGAGTCGTCACGACCAGTTCGTCGAGCGCTTCGGGGAGGCGTACACCGCCGAGGTTCAGGCCTTCGTTGACGCGATCCGAGCGGGTGTCGAACCCAGTCCCGGCGCTGAAGACGCATTACGGGCCGTGGAAATCTCGGACGCCGCCACGAGGAGCCGCCGGGAAGGCCGCTGGGTGCGAGTCGGAGCGGAGTAGCGCGGGAGCCTGCGAACGAGCATCGACCGACTCAATAATCAACCGAAGTAGAATCCGGTGATGAAACCGTCGCGCACAATGCGCGAACATCGGTGCACCGGCGGGAAGGGAGCAGTCCGTGTCTGGAACGGCGAACGGCCGCGAAATCGGGACGTTCAAGAATTTTATCGCTGGAGCGTGGGTTCCTGCGGCCTCTGGCAGGACCTTCGAAAACCGCAACCCCAGCAATCGCGACGAGGTAATCGGCCACTTCGCGTCGTCTGATTCCGTGGATGTCGCTGCGGCCGTCGGGGCGGCCGCGGAGGCGTACGAGACCTGGGGCAAGGGCTCGGCGATTGCCCGTGCCAACATCCTCCACAAGGCCGCCAATATCCTCGAAGGCCGTATTCCCGAGATCGGCCGGGAGTTGGCCTGGGAGGAGGGCAAGACGCTCAAGGAAGGCATCGGAGAGACGACGCGCGCCGTCCAGATTCTCCGTTACTACGCCGGAGAGGCACAGCAGCCAACCGGCGAGCACTACCCGTCGATGAACCCTGCCACCCTGCTATACACCGTCCGGGAGCCGCTGGGCGTCTGTGGCATCGTTACTCCGTGGAACTTCCCGATCGCCATCCCGGCGTGGAAAATTGCGCCCGCGCTTGCCTTTGGCAACACGGTCGTCTTCAAGCCAGCCAGCGCGACTCCGCTTTGCGCCGTCCGATTGGTCGAGGCATTGGCCGACGCCGGGCTTCCTGCAGGGGTCCTGAACCTCGTCACCGGCAGCGCGGGCGCCGTCGGTGATCCGCTGGTCCAGGATTCCCGGGTAGTGGCGATCAGCTTCACCGGGTCCAACGAGGTTGGCGGCGAGCTTCGCAAGTCCGCCGCGGCGCGTGGCGCCAAGCTGCAGCTCGAACTTGGTGGGAAGAACCCAGCCATCGTCCTCGCCGATGCCGACATGAACCACGCCCTCATGCACGTCATTAACGGCGCGATGATGTCGACCGGTCAGAAGTGCACGGCTACCTCCCGGGCAATCGTGGATCGCCATGTCGCCGATGAGTTCACCGAGAAGCTTGCGGCTCGCGTGTCCGCCATTCGTGTTGGCGATCCGCTGGACCCCGACAGCATGATGGGGCCACTCATCGACGACCGCGCCGCCGACCGCGTAGCTGGCGAAGTCGAAGCGGCGAGGAAGTCAGGGGTGCAGCTGCTCTTTGGCGGCGAGCGGTTGAGCGGCGAGGATCGCGAGCGAGGCGCCTTCGTGTCCCCGGCGGTCTTCGCCAACGTGGACCGCAACTCTCGCCTCGCGCAGGAGGAGCTTTTCGGCCCTGTTCTCGGCGTGATTCCTGTGGACGGTCTGGATGAGGCGATCGACGTCGCAAACAAGGTCCGGTTCGGCCTGTCGGCATCGATCTTCACTCGCGATCTGGCGACGGCTCTCACCTTCGCCCAGCGGATCGAGACAGGCATCGTTCACGTCAACTCCGAGACGGCTGGAGCAGAACCGCACGTGCCATTTGGCGGCTACAAGGGGTCATCTTCCTACTCCCGTGAGCAGGGCAAGGCGGCGCGGGAGTTCTTCACCCAGACCAAGACGGTTTACATTGACCTGCCTCCCGCCTGATCCGGGAAGCGTCATGCGCGCCGGGATGGCCCCGGAGCGCCGCAGGTTCGGTCGTTACGAGAGGAGAGCAAGTCCCATGACCCGAAAGAAGGCTCAGGCGGAAAGCACGGCGAGCGCAACGTGGAGCGGCAGTCTGGTCGACGGC